>CAADGJ010000361.1 GCA_900696505.1 uncultured Nitrosospira sp. | reverse complement strand
TCGGAACGGAACTCAACGGCCACCGGCACTTTGAATCGCGCCAGAGACTTGCGGCAGTGGTCGATGAGCTCCCGTTCCGTCACAGACGATCCTTCTGCGGGCACGACAAAGGCCTTCACTGCTTCTCCGTAATGACGATCAGGCATGCCCACCACCACCGCTTCGTGCACAGCAGGGTGTTGAAAGAGAATTTCTTCGACCTCCCGGGGATACACGGTCTCGCCCCATGGCTTGATGACGTCCTTCTTGCGATCGAGGAAAAAGAAAAACCCCTGTTCGTCCCGCCTGACAATGTCTCCCGTATGAAGCCAGCCGTCTCGCAATACCGCCTGCGTGTCGGCCTCTTTCTGCCAATATCCCCGCATTACTTGGGGGCCGCGGACAATCAGTTCACCGGCCGCTCCGGTCGGAAGGTCTGTGAGCCCGGTTTCCAGATCTACGATCCTCGCCTCCGTGTCCGGAAACGGCAGCCCCATTGAGCCGGGAGGATGGTCCCGTTCGATCGGGTTGCAATGCGTCGTGGGGCCCGCCTCCGTCAACCCGTAGCCTTCCGAAATTTTCACTCCGCTCAAACGTTCAAAGGCATCCTGCACTTCCGCCGGAAGCGGACTCGCTCCGCAGAGGCACACCCGTATCGAATGCAGGTCGTACCGGCGGACGTTCGGAGAATCGGTCATCATGGAAAACATCATCGGAACGCCCGACATGATGGTCACGCGATGTTGCTGAATCGCCTTCACTGCCTCGTCGGCATGAAACCGCGGGAGGAGAATAATCTGCGAGCCGGTTGCAATTGCCAGATTCTGGCACGTGTTCAACCCGTAGCAATGGAACAACGGCACCGCGCCGAGAAACACTTCTTTTCCCTCGCGGAAGTTCGCACACCAGAAACGGCCTTGCATGGTATTGACCACCACATTGCGATGCGTGAGCATCACGCCTTTCGGTATGCCGGTTGTTCCGCCGGTATACTGAATCTGCGCCAAGGCGCCCGGTTCCAAGGTGGGAAGAGGCTCGGTATCAACATCACGCTCTCTGGCTCCCCGGCCGAGCAAGGCACAGAAGTCATACACCGGTGGATACTTCTCGACCGAGATCCATCGTTTCACCCAACGCGCCTTGATCGGGTAGAGCCATCGTTTCAGGGGCGGGAGAAAATCCCGCAGACTGGTGAGAATGATCCGGTGGGGCAATCCAGTGCGTTCACGTATAGCCTGGAGGCGAGGATAAAACAGATCCAATGCGACAATGGTATCGCTGCCGGCATCATGCAGCTGGCCCTCAATTTCACGCTCCACGTACAGAGGATTCGTCGGCGTCACAACGGCTCCTGCCTTCAACACGCCGTAATACGCGATCACCGCTTGTGGGATATTGGGCAACATGAGGGCAACCCGATCACCGGTCTCGACGCCCAACCGTCGCAGTCCCAACGCGAACCGGGTGCTCAGTTCGTTCAACTCCTGGAAGGAAATACGTGTGCCGTAGAAGAAGAGGGCGGGCGATTCGGGAAACCGGGACGCGGAGCGCCGAAGCAGATCCGGAACTGTCCACTCCGGATAGTCACAGGTAGCGGAGACACCAGGATCATATCGGCTGACCCAAGGCCGCGGCATCTCGTCCTCCCATCCCTGACCGATCAGGGAGGTTACCCGCGTAGCTCACTCTCCAGCCCGTGCACCGGTCGTGACCAAGACTGGGCCACACCGGCCGGCTTCCGTTCGAGTCCCATCCAAAAACCTTCGAGATAGTCCAGTACGGCATTCATCCCAAGACGGAAGTCGTCTTTCTCCTTGTCAGACATGCCAGCGTGAGGAGCACCACTGTCACCATCGACGGCGACCATGGCATGTTGCATCGCTCGTTCATGTTCAGACTCGAGTTGCCGATGAAAGACGAAATACGTCATGTCCATGTCGGCATAGCGCTCGGCGCGCAAACGCGTCAGGCCGGGAATGAGATGGTCCCACATGGTAATCGCCATATTCTCCAGACCAAATGACGCGCCCAATGCCATCGCATGGTTTCCACTCCCGTAAAGACGCTCCATTCCTTCGATATAGGCCTTGGTGGACGGCCGCATCGGCGTGGTCATCGCGACGTGAATGTCGATGCCCAGCGATCGCAAGAAGTTTCGATACAGCAATTCGTGCCGATGTTTGACGGACCCGTCCCCCAGCTCGGAATAGAGGACCTTCGTCAACTCATCGGCGACGGCTTCATCTTCGGTGTTGACCAATTGAGCAGCGAGGATGCGGGGGAAGAAGCGCGAGAAGTTATAAAATTCGACGGCGAACTCACGAAATTCTTTATCGGTCACATCGCCGGCGAGAAAACGATCGAGGTAGGAATTATTGATTGCGCCATGTCGCAGCACGTCCGAGCGCACTTGTTCGTAAAACGACATCGTGCACCTCCGCCCTTGTCTCGGTACGCCGTTTCATTGCCTGCTCGCGTGCGATTGGTTCCGAACGATCATTCATCATGATCAAATAATACAAAATCTATATTGAATGATGCAACTATTATGTTGTAGAGTGTGCTCATGCTTCACGGAATAAGATTTTCTGCCACGCGGCATCGGCTGAGATTCCCTGTGACTACACCTGGGAGGAACCGCCATGAAAGAAGCCATCGGGGTTGATCACATCACCTTATGCGTGAAGAATCTGGCAGCCACGAAATATCTCTTCACTCATATTCTTGGCTTTGACGTCATCTGGTCCGCCCAGGATGTGGGCAGCGAAAAGTCCAGCATGGATACGGTCGTCGTCCAGCGGGGCGCGGCGAAAATTGCCTTGATGCAGGGTAGAAATAAGGAGCGCAAATCTCAGATCTGTGAATTCGTCGAGACCTATGGCGAAGGCGTGCAGCATATCGCCCTCGAGGTCGACGATATCGAAGCGGTCTGCCGCGAATGGGAACATCATGGCGTCCGGTTCAGCGGAGACATCAAGGATGGACGCGACGGGTTCGGCCCTCTCCGGCAACGCTTCACCTACCCGTTATTCCCCGGCTGCGGATTGTTTC
>CAADGJ010000360.1 GCA_900696505.1 uncultured Nitrosospira sp. | reverse complement strand
TGTCAGGGACCGGCGTCGCACAGTTCGGGGGAGACGGCGGCAACGCGTTGGCAGGCAGTCTCAGTTATCCATTCGGCGTAGCAGTCGATGCGGCCGGAACCGTGTATGTGGCGGATACGTTCAATCACCGCATCAGGGTTCTCACGGCGACTGCGTAAGGACAGTATCATGTTGAAGAAGAAGCAGGCCTATACGGTGGCGGTGCTGGGGGCGACCGGAGCGGTCGGGAAAGAAAGTCTCGAGATTCTGGAAGAACGCAATTTTCCGATTGAGACGCTGCGGCTCTTTTCGTCGAAGCGGTCGGCCGGCGAGGTGCTCACCTGTCAGGGCAAAGAGTACAAGGTGGAGGAACTGACGGAGGCCTCCTCTTTTGCCGGAGTGGACATCGCGTTCATTTCCGCTACCGATGCCATTAGCCGGGACTATGGCGCGCGATTGGGCGCGGCGGGTATCGTGGTCATCGATGACAGCGCCGTCTTCCGGATGGATCCGAACGTCCCGCTCGTCGTGCCGGAGGTGAATGCGGCGGCGCTGCAGTCTATGAAGCGCGGCATCGTGGCGATTCCCAACTGTACGACGACTCCGTTAGTGATGGCGCTCAAGCCCTTGCGCGATGTTGCGGGGATCAAACGCGTCGTCGTCACCACCTTTCAGTCTGTGTCCGGAACTGGATCAGCCGCCATGGATGAATTGGTGGATCAGACCAAGGCGCTGATCTCCTTTCAGGATGTGAAAGTGCAAGTCTATCCCTATCAAATTGCCTTCAACCTCTTGCCGCAAGTCGGGTCGTTCGGAGACGGTGGGGATTGTTCGGAAGAGGTCAAGATCGTCCAGGAGACGCGCAAGATTCTGGACATGCCCACGCTCCGGGTCACGGCGACGACTGTGCGGGTCCCGGTGCTGCGCTGCCATTCCGAAGCGATCAATGTGGAACTCGAGCGTCCGTTGAAAGCCAATGATGCGCGTGCGGCCATCGCGGAAATGCCAGGGGTGATTGTCTATGACGATCCGGTGAAAAAACTCTATCCGATGCCGTTCGATGTCTCCGGCAAAGACGAGGTGTATGTCGGACGGGTGCGCGTGGATGAATCCATCACCAATGGATTGAATCTGTGGGTCGTCAGCGACAATCTCCGGAAGGGTGCCGCGCTGAACGCCGTTCAAATTGCCGAATGTTTGATACAATGATCTATGAGTGCTTGGAGCGGGATCGGCCGGCTGTTCATCGTTGCCGGGTTGGCTCTGGCCGGCGTTGGAATTCTCCTGACGTTGCTTTAACGATGGTCCGGTGCCGGCGCGGCGTTCGGATGGATCGGCCGGTTGCCCGGCGATCTGTCAATTACGCGAGAACGCTTCAGCCTCTATGTTCCGATTACAACCAGTCTTGTGCTCAGCATTCTGTTGAGCGTCGTGTTGTATATCCTTTCATGGATCTTTCGCCGCTGATCCCACATCGTGCCCGGAGTTTCCTCGCAGCGGGAGTAATGGCGCTCGCTGGGATCGTCTTCGCGCAGTCTGCCTCAGCCGAATCCATTCGTGTCTTACTCGTACAGGAAGCACCGTTCGTAGACGTGCGGTCGGATGGGCCGCTGGGTCTTGTGATGGAGACGGGCGACACGAAAACCCTGCATGGCCCGATCCATCTCACGGCGCGAGCGGACGGGTTACATGTTGATGGCCGGCGTATTCTCGGCGGACAGGTGCTCATCCGCTCCCTGCGGCACAATCTGACCCTGGTCGTCGGGAAAGAAGGAGGATCTGCAGGCACTCCGCTTCCGATCAGTGGGACCGTGCGAGTGTCACGCAAAGGGCATGCGGTCGCGGTCGTCAATCAGGTGGATTTGGAGGAATATGTGAAGGGCGTGGTGCCATCCGAAGTCAGTTCGGCCTGGCACCCGGAAATGCTGAAGGTGCAGGCCGTGGCGGCGCGAACGTACGCGTTATACAACAAGATGCTCAGCGCGGCACGCGACTATGATGTCATGGCCACGATTCAGGATCAGGTCTATCGGGGACGTACCGGGGTCGATCATCGAGTCGAAGAGGCCGTCGAATCGACTCGAGGGATCGTCGTCACCCATCAACAGGCGCCGATCTACGCGGCCTTTTCCTCCACCGCGGCGGGACCGACTGAAGATGCGGTGAATGTGTGGGCCAATAAAGATCTCCCCTACCTCAAGGGGGTCGAATGTCCCTTTGATCTGGAGTCGCCGTATTATCAGTGGAAGGCCAGTGTGAAAATCGAACAGCTTGAGAAGAATCTCCGGCACCAGGGATTTGCGGTCGGAACCATTGCCACGATTACGCCGATTGCCTTCAGTCGTGCGGGAAGAGTCGCGCGTTTGCGGATTTTGCATTCCGGCGGCGAGACGCTGTTGCGGGGCGAAGATCTGCGGAAGGCCGCGGGGTATACTGTCATCCCCAGTACGCAATTCGAGGTGGAATCGATCGGTGCCGAAGTGGTGTTCGCCGGGTACGGCGCAGGCCATGCGGTGGGGCTGTGTCAGTGGGGCGCAAAAGAATTGGCTGAACTCGGATATTCGTACAACAGTATTCTGCAGTATTACTATCCTGGAACTGAATTACGTAACTCGGCCTTATCGCAGTTGATGATGCCGGTTATTCCAACCCCCTGATGTTACTCAGCGAGTTTGATTTCCCATTTGATCCGGCGCTTGTGGCCGACCGGCCAGTAATACCCCGCCATGATGCGCGCCTACTGGTCATGGACCGCAGCAGCCACGCACGGATGCACCGCCGGGTGGCGGATCTTCCATCGCTGCTCCAGCCGGGGGACCTGATTGTGGTGAATAATACCAAGGTCATGCCGGCGCGGGTTCCGGCCCAGACGCGCTCGACGGGGAAAATTCTCGATCTGCTGTTCGTGCAGGATCTGGGACAGGGCCTGTGGGAGGTATTGATCAAAGGACGGTTCAAGCCGGGAGCGTTCATTGATTTTCCCGGCGGCGGATGCGGCGAAATCGTGGAGCGGAGTCAGGCCAGGACGACCGTCAAGGTGACGGGTGTGACGAGTGTGTATGATCTCATGCACAATACCGGGACGATGCCGCTCCCGCCCTATATCAAACGCGAGCCCTCGCAGGACGATCAGCGCTGGTATCAGACCATGTTTGCGCAACAGGAGGGCGCCATTGCCGCCCCGACTGCGGGACTTCATTTTACGCCCGAATTGGTGGAGACCCTGACCGGCAAGGGCATGGAGTTGGCGGAGGTGACGTTGCACGTGGGGCCCGGCACGTTTCGCAGCGTGAAGAGCGACCGGATTGAAGAGCACCGGATGCTGGCCGAGCAGGTGGAGGTGACTGCTCGTACGGTCGAGCAGATTCGCCTGGCGCAGAAGCGAGGAAATCGAGTGGTGGCGGTCGGGACCACAGTCGTGCGCGCATTGGAAACGGCAGGCCG
>CAADGJ010000359.1 GCA_900696505.1 uncultured Nitrosospira sp. | reverse complement strand
TCATCATCGACGAGGATGATGAACTTCCCCTTCTTGATGTCCCGGATGGCTTCTTCGATCGAATTAAACGGTGTCGCCATAGTCCCTCAATTGTACCGACCGGCCTGCGTGGGTGCCCAGCTAACTCTTTTCAAACCATGCCTGTCAACGGGAAAAACCTTCCGCATTCGTGGCTGATGCGACCGCCCGGGGTCGCCACCGTAAGGCGGAACCCACCGTCATGGCGGCGGCGGCACTCACCAGCGCCAATCCGAGAAAACCCGGCACGAACGTCCCCATGGCTTCCCGCAATAATCCGAACCCGATCGGGACAAAAAATCCACCGATCCCCCCTGCGGCCCCCACCAGGCCTGATGCCAGCCCGATATCCTTGGGAAACCACTCGGAGACGATTTGAAAGATCACGCCATTGCCGAACCCCATAACGGCAATCGTCACCATCAGCAGGCTCGCCAGCCAGGGCAATAAAGGCAACGAAGCGGCGAATGCCGTGACGGCAGCGAGCACCATAAACACACCCGCCAACACAGGGAGGCCGCCCCAGCGATCCGCCACATACCCGCCCACCGGGCGAATCAGGCTGCCGGTCAATCCGCAGAGCGCGGCAATGGCCCCGCCGACAATCGGATCGCTGCCGTACTGATCGTGCAGCAGCACCGGGAGAAAACTTGTCAGACCGACAAATCCTCCGAACGTAATGGCATAGACGAGGCAGAGCCAATAGACAGAGGGCACTTGCACCATTCCCCAGGCCTGCTGCCACCAGGCATCTTCTGCGACGGAGATAGTATGCGGTTCTTCCCGCACGACACGAGCGAACAGACCGATGGCCAGCAGAATTGGCAGCGCCATGATCCCGCAGGCCCCATGCCATCCCAACTGCCCCTCCCATTGCGGCGCCAGCAGAAGGACCAACACCGTGCCAATATTGCCGGACGCGACCAATCCCAACACCAGGCCTTGATGGGCGGCCGGGTACGCTCGACTGGCCACCGGCATGGCCACCGCAAAACTTGCTCCTCCGGCACCCATGAGCAATGCGATGGCGAGCAGCTCTACGTACTGTGTCCCACTGAGCGCCGCCCAGAGGACTGCGATCAGTTGCAACCCCAAGACCCACAGACCGGTTCGTTTGGCTCCAGACCAGTCGCAGGCCCAGCCGGTCACAATTCGCAGCAGCGCACCACTCAGAAGCGGAAGCGCCACCACCACACTCTGTTGCGTCGCCGTCAGGTGGAGGTCCGCGCCCATCGGCACTGCCAGCGCCCCGAACAGCACCCACACCATAAAACTCACAGTGAGATGCAACCAGGCACCTGCCAAGGTCGGCCAGTGCCCGCTACGCAGAGCCGTTCCCAATGTTCTGACATTTCCTAACGACTTCATCTTACGCAGCCTAAGCCCAAGCCATACGAATCTCTTTCACCATCACGCACTATACGAGGCGCGATTTCAGAGACGCAAGCAAGGCCGATGCAGATCAGACGTACTCATTGTTTCCCAACACTCGACATCTGGTATAGTCAGCTCCTGTATGCAAAGGGTTCGACTCGCATGAGACAGCGCAAGCCAAAGCATAATACCGATTCTGACTCCGATTCAGCTGCGGAGTTGGACGAAGACGACAGCCTTGAACCCGAGGCCCTGGAGCCAACGGACGAGGAGGTGACGGAGGAACATGAGGCGGCCGAGCGGCAACCATCGAAGGAGTCGCCGTCTGCACCATTGAGCACTTCCCTGGTCCCCGTCACGACCCTGCAACAATATCTGACGGAAATCCGCCGCTACCCCTACCTCAGCAAGGAAGAAGAGTTACGCCTCTTCGAGGAGTATCAGCTCCGCGGAAGCCGGGATGCGGCGATGAAACTCATTCTTGCCAATCTGCGGGTCTCCGTCTCCATCGCTTCCGAGTACCTGCACACGGGCGCCGATCATATGGACCTGATCCAGGAAGGAAACGTCGGCCTCCTGCAGGCCATCAAGAAATTCGACCCGACGAAAAACGTGCGCTTTTATGCCTACGCAGCCTGGTGGTCCAGGGCGTATATCCTCCGCTACCTCTTGAACACCTATCGCCTGATCAAGGTCGGCACCACCCAGGATCAACGCAAGCTGTTCTACAATCTGAAGAAAGAAAAGGCCAAGCTCGAACGCGAAGGCTTCGCGCCAGACAGCAAGCTGCTGGCCGACCGGCTGAACGTCCGTGAACGCGATGTCATCGAGATGGATCAGCGGCTGGGCAGTTGGGAATTGTCGCTGGATCAACCCATCGGCCAGGAACATGACGGGACGTTGATGGACGTGCTGCCTGCGCATGAACAGCCGGCAGACGAGCAACTGGCGGACACGCAGCTGAAAGCACTCTTTCGGCGCAAGCTGGCGGAATTTACCAAAACGCTCGACGAGCGAGAGGAAGACATTCTCCGCAACCGCATTCTGTCCGAAACTCCACTCACGCTGGAGGACATGGGCGCAAAGTACGGCATCACCAAGGAACGGACCAGGCAACTGGAGGCCCGCATCATCAAACGCCTGCGTGATTTCATCAAAAAGGATGTGAAGGACTTTGACCGTCTCCGGATGTAAGGCCGGGGCTCGCATCAGAATCGTCTTCACCATTCTGATGCTTACGACCCTCGTCGAATCGGGGTGTCCGCGCCCTTCCCACGCCGCCTCCCTCATCACCCAGGAAAATGCCCGGCCCGGTCAATCCGACTGGGTTCTGACCGATCCCGCCGATCATGAGGTCGAGGGTTATGCCTCAGCCACCAGCATCCAGCGCGGAGAACCGCTTCGCCTCTACATTCACAGCACCGATCCCCAGGTGACGGTCGACATCTACCGTATGGGGTGGTATGGCGGGACAGGAGCTCGATTGGTGCGGGGAGGCATCACGCTGCCAGGCGCTCGACAACCCATGCCGACACCGGATCCCGTGACCGGTCTCATCGAATGCCGATGGCAAGTCTCATACACCCTGACGACAGAGACACATGAGAAGAACGACTGGCTCAGCGGCGTGTACCTCGCAAAACTCACCGGCTCGGCCAGCGGCAAACAGAGCTACATCATTTTCGTGGTCAGGGAAGACGATCGGCCCTCGGAGTTTCTCTTTCAATCCAGCGTCACCACCTTTCAGGCCTACAACAATTGGGGCGGGAAATCGACCTATCCGTCCAACAGCCGGGATGAGCAATGGGCACGAAAGGTCTCTTTTAACCGGCCCTATGCCAGGAGCCAACATCCCCAGGGCGGAAGCGGGATTGGGGCGGGAGAATTCCTGACCGCGATGTCGATTCATCCAACCCGCGCGCTCTCGACCGCAGGCTGGGAGTACAACATGGTGCGTTGGCTAGAACGTCACGGATACGACGTGACCTATAGCACCGACATCGACACCCATACCCGGGCGGAATTCTGGAAGGGCCATAAGACCTGGCTGTCCGTGGGGCATGACGAATACTGGTCGGCTGAGATGCGACGCCATGTCGAGGAGGCTCGAGACCACGGAGTCGGCCTGGGTTTTTTTTCTGCCAATACCTGCTACTGGCAGATCAGACTGGAGCCCAGCCTCCTTACCGGCGAGCCGAATAGAACCATGGTGAGCTATAAAGAAGTGGCATGGAACGAGGATCCCCTGGC
>CAADGJ010000358.1 GCA_900696505.1 uncultured Nitrosospira sp. | reverse complement strand
TTTGCATCTTCGCCCCATTCCTTCCTCGTTTCTTTCTCGAGTCCCAGACAACACCATTCTATTCTCAAAGGAGGAACCCAATGGGTTCGAAGATCTACGTTGGCGGCTTGCCATATTCAACCACCGAACAACAGCTGAGTGACCTGTTCGCGGTGCATGGCGCGGTGACGTCTGCGCGCATCATCAC
Source organism: uncultured Nitrosospira sp. (assembly GCA_900696505.1). Taxonomy (GTDB): domain Bacteria; phylum Nitrospirota; class Nitrospiria; order Nitrospirales; family Nitrospiraceae; genus Nitrospira_A. The sequence goes on along the minus strand of CAADGJ010000358.1, from coordinate 4,964 downwards.
GGACAAGTTCACCGGCCAATCACGGGGCTTTGGTTTCGTGGAAATGTCGGGAGATTCTGAGGCACAGGCGGCCATCAATGCATTGAACGGGACACAATTCGGTGGCCGCACCTTGACGGTCAACGAAGCCCGCCCGCAGGAGCCCCGCTCCGGCGGCGGTGGACGTGGAATGGGCGGGGGCCGGCACTAAGCTGCGCCCGTTTCTATATACCTATTCAGGGGCTGCCGACAGGGTAGCCCCTGCGTTTTTCTTACCGTGTTGTCCTCTCTTTGGTCTGCAGGGCCATCAGGTTGTCTGCCCCTGTTTCCCCAGATAGAGATTTAGGAGTGTCGTTGCATGGTGTCGTTTGCCGAATTGTCTCTTACATCGTTTCTCGCTGACCGTTTACAGCAGGCCGGGTTTACCGCGCCGACTCCCATTCAGAGCGCTGCGATTCCTCTGGCGCTGCAGGGGCGTGATCTGTTGGCCCAGGCCAAAACGGGGAGCGGGAAAACGTTGGCGTTTCTCATTCCGTTGATTGAACGTGCCGTCAAGGAAGGGTGGAAGCCTGCCGGCCATGCGTCCGCGCAGACCGGGTCGTCACGGTCGCCGCGTGCCCTGGTGTTGGCGCCGACCCGTGAGTTGGCCCTCCAGATTGAAATGGAACTGCGCAAGTATGCGCCACCGGCGGTGACGTCGCTGGCTGTGTACGGCGGTGTGCCCATCGAGCGGCATTACCGTGCCCTGCGCCAGCCGCCGATGATCGTCATCGGGACGCCTGGGCGTCTGCTGGATGTGGCCGGCACTCGGCATTTGGATTTGCGCGGCATCGAATATGTCGTGATGGATGAAGCTGATCAAATGCTCGATCGGGGGTTCCTGCGCGACATCCAACGTATTTTACAGCTGCTTCCCTCTCAGCGGCAGACCATGTTGTTTTCGGCGACGTTCTCGCCGGAGATTCTCACGCTGGCAGAATCGATGCTGAAGAATCCTGCTCGGACGGCGGTGGATCCCGGCGTTAACACGCCAACCACCATCACACATGCCTATTACGTGGTGCCCAGCGAAGCCTCGCGGGTGCAGCTGATTCATACGCTGCTGCAATCATCGGAAGCCGGTGATCAGTCGATGGTGTTTTGTGACCAGAAGTACAAAGTGAAGCGCCTGGCTGCCCGGTTGGGAGGAGAACCGGCTTCGGTGGGGGCTATCACCGGCAACCACTCGCAGGCGCAGCGTGAGCGGACGCTGACGGCGTTCCGTTCTGGTCGGTTGCGGTCGTTGGTGGCCACCGATGTCGCGGCGCGGGGATTGGATGTTCCGACCGTTTCGCAGGTCATTCATTATGAGTTGCCTGGCAACCCGACTTCGTACGTTCACCGTACCGGCCGGACGGGCCGAGCGGAGCGATCCGGCGCAACCCTCTTGATTCTCTCTCCGCAAGAGGAGCATGAATATTTGGCCATGGTGCGACGGTTGCGAATCCAAACGAAGCGCCTGACACTGCCGACCTTGGCAACGTTGCCGCCTCCCGCGCGTGAGACGGAGTCGAACAGCCATCCCCGGCATGATGGACGCGGGCGTGATGCCCGGCCGCGTCGTTCCGGAGATCGCCCTAACTCCACGAGCCAGGACGCCAGAGGGGGACAGGGACGTCGCGGATGGCGTGCCGGTCGTCCTGCCGCTCCGCGCCGCGGCAATAGTTGATGCAGTATTTGGCCGGATGGAAATGCTGTCCGGCAGATTGAGGAGGATGCCGCGATGAGTTCTGCACGGAATCTCTTGCTGAGCATGATGGTCGCCGCCGGTTGTCTTGCAGCCGGTGAGAGCGCCTTCGCGCAAAGCGATCTTGCCATTGCCGACGGCATGAAGGTGTCGTTGGAGTATACGTTGTCGCTTCCCGACAAAAGCGTGGCCGATTCGAATGTCGGGCAGGAGCCGATAACGTTTGTGCAGGGGGCGCATGAAATCGTTCCCGGCCTCGAAAAGGCGCTTGACGGCATGAAGGCCGGACAGAAGCGGCGTATCGATGTGTCGGCACAGGACGCCTACGGCCCCTACAACAATAAGCTGCGGCAAAGTATCGATAAGGATAAGCTTCCCAAGGACGTGAAGGTCGGGGACATTTTGCAGGCTTCGGACAACCGGCTGGTCAAAGTCTTGGAAGTGAATGACAAGAAAGTCCTGATCGATCTCAATCATCCACTGGCAGGAAAGACACTCACGTTTGACGTGAATATCCTCAAGGTGGAAAAAGGCGACGCCGCCGATGCTCCTGAGAAGAAAAATCCCTGACCGATCGCGATGCACCTAAGCGGTGAGCCGGCCCGCTGATCGGGCTGGTTGTAGGTTCTCGCGGTAAGATGCCCTCCGACTCGCCGTGGCGATCAGCGTCACGGCGGCACAGTGTGCGTCGAGTCTCCCTTCAACATTGTAAACGCGATGTCTTTTCGGATGCGGCGTGTCTTCGGGGCATGCTCTGAAGATCATGGCGTCCTGCTGCTCGGTCACATCCACAGTCGGCAAACTTCATCGGGTTTTCATGCCGGGCGATTTAGCTGGCGCGCATGTTAAGATGACGTGATTATGCCCCCGTTCAAGCTCGATGCTCCATTCAAACCCTGCGGCGACCAAGGCCAAGCGATTGACAAGCTGACGTCCGGAATTTTGGCCGGCAAGCAGCATCAAGCGTTGCTCGGCGTCACCGGTTCCGGCAAGACCTTCACGATGGCGAATGTCGTCGAGCGGGTGCAGAAGCCGACTCTCGTGCTCGTTCACAATAAGACGTTGGCCGGGCAGCTCTACCAGGAATTCAAACAGTTTTTTCCGCACAACGCCGTCGAGTACTTCATCAGTTACTACGATTACTACCAGCCGGAAGCGTACATTCCGCAGAGCGACACGTACATTGCGAAGGATGCCTCAATCAACGATGCTATCGATCAGATGCGCCATGCCGCCACGACATCGCTCCTGCAGCGGAATGATGTCTTGATCGTCTCGTCCGTTTCCTGCATCTACGGCCTCGGGTCGCCGGAGGTCTACCATGACATGTTGGTCTATCTCGAAGAGGGGATGGAGACGCGCCGCGAGAAGATTCTGGCCAAACTGGTCGATATTCAATATGCACGCAATGACGTGGATTTCCACCGTGGAACATTTCGCGCGCGCGGCGATGTCATCGAGATTTTCCCGGCTTCGTCGGAAGCCAAGTCGGTGCGCATCGAGCTGTTCGGCGATACGGTCGATGCCATCCATGAGATCGATCCGCTGACCGGAAAATCGCTGGGCAAGCTGCCGAAGATCGCCATCTACCCCAATACGCACTACCTCATTGCACCCGATCGTTACGAACGAGCGATTACCGGTATCGAGGAGGAGCTTGAGGCGCGAGTGGCCGCATTCAGGAAGAACGGTCAGTTATTGGAGGCGCAACGGATCGAGCAGCGAACCAAATTCGATCTCGAAATGATTCGTGCCATGGGGTATTGCCACGGGATCGAAAACTATTCGCGCCATTTGAGCGGGCGTGCACCGGGAGATCCGCCGCCGACGTTGCTCGATTATTTCCCCAAAGACTTTCTCTTGATCATCGATGAATCGCACGCGACGGTACCGCAGATCGGCGGCATGTACGAAGGTGACTATTCCAGGAAACGCACGCTTGTGGACTATGGCTTCCGGCTGCCGTCTGCTGTCGACAATCGTCCGCTGAAGTTTGCTGAGTTCGAACAGATGCTCAAACAGGTCATCTATGTCTCGGCGACGCCGGGCCCCTATGAACTGGAGCATGCGAAGGGTGAAGTTATCGAGCAGATCATCCGCCCGACCGGCTTAATGGATCCTCTGATCGACGTGCGATCGGCGAAGGGGCAGGTGGACAATCTGTTGGCGGAGGTCCGGGCGGAAGCAGCGAAGGGCAATCGCGTTCTCGTGACGACCTTGACCAAGCGCATGGCCGAAGACCTCACCGAGTATTATCATGACCTCGGGGTGAAAGTGCGGTATCTGCACTCGGACATTAAAACGCTGGAGCGGGCGGAAATTATTCGCGAGCTCCGATGCGGCGTGTTCGATGTGCTGGTCGGGATTAACCTGTTGCGAGAGGGACTGGACCTTCCGGAGGTCGGATTAGTGGCGATTCTGGATGCGGATAAGGAAGGATTTCTCCGGTCTCATCGGTCTCTGATTCAAACAGCCGGCCGCGCGGCGAGAAATCTCGATGGCCGAGTCATTTTTTATGGGGATACGGTGACTGACTCGATGCGGAGCGCGATGGATGAGACGGCGCGCCGGCGCCATATCCAGGAGGCATACAATGTCGCGAATGGCATTACGCCGGAAAGCATTAAGAAACTGATTCCGGTGCTCGACTATGCGTCGGGAGGAACGAATGCCGGTCAGCTTGAGCTTGCGGCGGAATCGTTGGCGGACTATGCGCCCACAGCGGATACGGAGCAATTGATCCGGCGTCTGGAGGTCGAGATGAAAGCCGCCGCCAAGAAGTTGGAGTTCGAACGGGCGGCAGAGTTGCGGAACCGAATCAGGTCCTTGAAACTCAAAGCGCTGGAGTTCACCGAGTAACGATCGAGCTGCGAGACGGCGACGGTTGGGAATGGCCTCAACTTACATCTGCTTGTAGAGATAGGCTCCCAGGAACATTCCTAACACGCTAAGCAGATTGACCTTAATGCTGAAACCAAAGGTCAGTTTGAGGAGAACCAGATCCACCGTGAGGGGTGGGTTGATTCCGGGAGAGAAATTGCTGGCAAAGATGTTTTGAATCGCGCCGTTCGGGGCCATCACGCGCAGAATTTCACCAAAAATCCCGCCCAGCATTCCGCCGATCAGGATAAAGATCAGCAGCACGCCGATCGATTTTCTCATCCGATGTCTCTCCCGGTTCACACTGTCGGCGGTATGTGCCGACTTGAGGCACCATATCGGAAGCGTAAAATGATGTCAACAAAATGCATGCCAGATG
>CAADGJ010000357.1 GCA_900696505.1 uncultured Nitrosospira sp. | reverse complement strand
TAACACGCGATACTGAGTCATTCGAACCTGCTCTCTTTTTGGGGTTAACAAACTTGGAGAAGGGACACCCTCGGTTAAAGCGTGGGGTCAAGTCACTCTATGCTTTCTCGATGTTTTTCTGCAACACAGCAGAAGGCCCACCTGGGGGAAATTTAGGGCCAGCGCGTGAGAAGGCACTTAGGTCTTTTGAACTACAAGGCACACGTCTTCCCAAATAGCGCTAAGTGCGCATTATAGGTGGCAATCTTTTTACTTGTCAATCTGGCAGGGCTTGAAGCTATTGCTTGCTTCTCGCTACGGCAGCGACCAGTTTGACGGCTCACCGGAATGAGAGATCCGTGTCTGGATGCCAGGGTATCCTAGGCAGGAGAAGGGGTATCAGGGAGTACTTGCTTGAAAGGGTGGACTTCTACACGCTCGAAAATTCCGTGAAGGGTATAAGGATCTTCTTGTGCGATCTGCTTCGCTTCGTCGAGGGAGTCCGCCTCAATGATAATCAGGCTGCCAGCCAGGTCAGTGAAGGGACCAGCAAGGAAGACTCTTCCCTGCCGGTTCAGAGGTTCCAGCTTGGCCAGATGGGCAGCTCTGTGGATTTTTCGCTTGGCCTGCCCCTCAGGCCCGTCAAACCCTAAAATGACAAATTTCATTGAGAGTCCTGCTATATGGCAGTGCCATCCAATGGGTGGCGATCCTTATAACCACACGATACTTCATGCCACCACCGAATTTCTTCTTCGCCCAATTTCCAGCACAAGTATACGATGCGGCCTTCAAGTTTACAGGGAAAGTCGCAAAGTCCTAGGTCAACATCCTTGATCACGACTCCTAGCTCGTGAATTGCCTGCAAGCTGCCGCTGATTTCATGGAGGGCCCGAATATACAGTGCGCCGACAGGGCTGCCGCCTCCCGACGTGGCCTTAGAGCTGGCTTTGGTGATCTCTTCTTTGGTGTTCGCGATGACGGATTTAGCCCGCCGTATAGTGGCAAACCGTTGATTGAGTTGGGGAAGCAGTTCGTTAGCCTCTGCCAGCGTGAAAATGCGATCTGGGGTATCGTGATCTGATTTTGCCACAAAGAATTCCTCGCGCGATCTTTAACATAATGGTTGTTGGCCTGCAACCAAGGTCCCTGATCGGCTCGCGTGCGGCTGAGCTCCTATGAAGTTCCCAGCTTGTCACTAGCAAATGATGCGGTGGTGCGTCGATCTGTTTTACGTGCAGGGGTTCTCAGGGGGTTTAATTTGTTGACAATGAGAAGGTCGGACGCTAGAATGACAATAACTTCGCGATTCTGAAAAACGCATTACCTTCTGTGCATCAGCTTCCGAACCCATTCCAATCGTAAAAATCCCAGGTAGTTGATCATCGAGTGTGCAACAGGGGGTTGCTTTCATTTCTGCAAGTTTTCAATCATCAACGCCTTCAAAGCGATCCTGCCATAAAACAACCAACAGGTTGATACCCAGACAAATCACTTCCGTGAAATTCGTTCATGAGTACTAAATCGTTTTTCTCATTTTGGGGGGCTATCGGGTTGAGAGCCCGATAGGGAAGAGGTATGACACAGGTTAAAGGGGAAGTTATGCATCTCGCGGAACTCAAACAGAAGTCGATTGCCGACCTGAATGACGTGGCCCGGGATTTAAAGATTGAAGGCGCGGCAAACCTTCGGAAGCAAGAACTCATTTTTGCCATTCTGCAGGCGCAGACCGAAAAGAACGGCGTGGTGTTTGGCGAGGGGGTCTTGGAGACATTGCCGGACGGCTTTGGGTTCCTTCGAGCGCCGGATTCGAACTATTTGCCAGGACCTGACGATATCTATATCTCCCCATCGCAGATCCGCCGCTTCAATCTGAGAACTGGAGATATCGTATCGGGGCAGATTCGCCCACCGAAAGAGAGCGAACGGTATTTCGCGTTGCTCAAGGTGGAAAAAGTTAATTATGAGGACCCGGAAGTCGCGCGTGACAAGATTCTGTTCGACAATCTCACCCCGCTCTATCCCGAGGAACGTTTAAATCTGGAGTTCGACCGGGAAGAATATTGCACGCGTGTAATGGACCTTACGACGCCGATCGGTAAGGGGCAGCGCGGTTTGATTGTCGCAGCTCCGCGAACCGGAAAAACGATGTTGCTGCAGGCGATCGCCCGAGCCATTCTGAAGAATCACAAGGAAGTTACCCTCATTGTTCTCCTGATCGACGAGCGCCCGGAAGAAGTCACGGATTGGCAGCGTCAGGTCAAAGCTGAAGTCATCAGCTCCACGTTTGACGAGCCGGCTCAGCGGCATGCGCAGGTTGCGGAGATGGTATTGGAAAAAGCGAAGCGTCTGGTTGAGCACAAAAAAGACGTGGTCATTCTGCTCGATAGCATCACTCGGTTGGCTAGGGCCTACAACACGATTGCCCCTCCCAGCGGGAAGGTCCTCTCGGGCGGTCTTGACTCTAATGCTCTCCAGCGGCCGAAGCGGTTTTTCGGTGCAGCTCGGAACATTGAAAATGGCGGCAGTCTGACCATCATGGCCACTGCGCTGATCGACACCGGTAGTCGCATGGATGATGTGATCTTCGAAGAATTCAAGGGTACCGGCAATATGGAAGTGCACCTGGATCGGCGCCTGGCGGACAAGCGGCTCTTCCCTGCCATCGATATCAGTCAGTCTGGCACTCGTAAGGAAGAGTTGCTGGTTGACCGTGACCGCTTAAACAAGATGTGGATTCTGCGCAAGGTCTTGAGCCCGTTGGGCACCATGGAAGCCATGGAGTTCCTCATGGACAAGATCGGTGGGACCAAAACGAATCAGGAATTTTTGCAATCAATGAATCGGTAGGCACCGCTTGCCAGTGTAGGCCACTCCAGTGTAAAGTCGTGCACCCTGGCGAGCAGGACGAGTCAATGATTCTAGGTCAGTAGAGGAGCAGGTATGCAAAAGGGAATTCATCCAGTCTACCGTGAAGCGACAGTGCACTGTGCTTGCGGGAACACGTTCAAGACCCGATCCACTATTGGTGACATTAAGGTCGACATTTGCGCAGGGTGCCATCCGTTCTTTACCGGAACCCAGAAGATCGTCGATACGGAAGGGCGTGTCGAACGGTTTAAAAAGAAGTACGCCAAAAAAGACAAGTAGGCCTCAGTCAGGACATCATGGAGACCCTGCTTCCTTTTGGGGCAGGGTCTCTTGTTTTTTGGGCTTCAGGGCTATGGCCGGAATGGGCGAGACATGGAAGATGGGCTGATCAAAAAATGGGAAGCGATGGCTGCGCGGTTCCAGGAGCTGACGAATCAGCTCATGGACCCGACGGTCCTCAATCAGCCGGGCATGATTCACAAGCTCAATAAAGAGCGAACGGAGTTAGAGGAGCCTGCTCAGGAGTTTGCCGCCTATTCCCAAGCCCAGAAGCAACTCCACGAAGTGACGGTGATGCTGCAGGATTCCGGCACCGGGGCTGACATGAAGCAGCTCTTTGCAGAAGAGAGCGAGCATTTGACTCAACAGCTCTTGGACATCGAGGCTCGCGCGAAGGACTTCCTTACTCCGAAAGATCCCCGCGATGAGAAGAATGTGTTTCTCGAGATCCGGGCTGGCACGGGGGGAGACGAGGCCGCCTTATTTGCGGGAGATCTCTTTCGCATGTATCTCAAGTATGCAGAGCGGAATCGCCTTCGGCTGGAGGTGGTCGATGCCTCTGAGACGGGCATCGGCGGCTACCGTGAAGTGATCGCTCTGCTAGAGGGAAAGGGAGCTTACGGCCGTCTGCGGTATGAGAGCGGAGTGCACCGCGTGCAGCGCGTCCCTACTACAGAAGCCAGTGGAAGAATACACACCTCTACGGTTACGGTGGCGGTGATGCCGGAGGTGGACGAAGTGGATGTCCACATTGATCCCAAAGATCTGCGTATCGATACATTTTGTTCCTCGGGTGCTGGTGGACAGAGTGTCAATACGACGTACTCGGCCGTTCGCATCACGCACATTCCCACTGGCGTCGTCGTCAGCTGTCAGGATGAGCGGTCACAACTGAAAAATCGAACCAAAGCCATGCGAACCTTGCGGGCGCGGATTGTGGAGGCAGAGCGGGAAAAGCAGGAGGCGGCTATTGCCCAAGACCGTAAGTCGCAGGTTGGGACCGGTGACCGGAGCGAGAAAATCCGCACGTACAATTTCCCCCAAAACCGTGTGACCGACCACCGCGTTGGACTAACCGTTCATAAGCTTGATCAGGTGTTGGCGGGCGATCTGGAGGAAATTGTGCAGGCGTTGAGAGCGCATTACGAACATTTGGCCAGTCTGGAAACAAAATGAGGCAGCAGCAGTTGGCAGACGCCGCCTGTTCCGTATCGAGTCTCGGCGAGTTACTGAGAAAGTCGGAATCTCGCCTGGATGCCGCAGGCATCGACCAGCCCGCCTTGGAATCCGCCTGGTTGGTGGAGCATGTTTTGAAACTCTCGCCACTCATGCAGCGAATCAATACAGAGCGCGGTTTAACGCCTGAAGAATGTGAGGGAGTGCAGGTGTTGGTCGAACGGCGAGCCAATCGTGAGCCGCTGCAGTATGTGCTTGGTACGCAAGAGTTTTGCGGACGGGATTTTTTCGTCACCCCCTCGGTCCTCATTCCCCGTCCTGAGAGCGTATTGTTGGTGGAGGAAGCAGTCCGTCGGTGCGTGCAGATATCAGACGCGACCATCGTAGATGTGGGGACCGGATCAGGGTGTTTGGCCGTATCCGTGGCCTCGGCTTTGCCGACGGCGCGCGTATTAGCCATCGACGCCTCGACCGATGCCTTAGTGGTCGCACGAAACAACATGGCACGGTACGGGGTTGAGGCACGTATTACTTGCCTCCAGGGGGACTTGCTGGATCCGATCGGTCAGGAAGGGTTGCCCAATCAGGTTGAAGTCATCCTGTCCAACCCTCCCTATATCCCGGACGGGGATGTCGAGAACCTTCAGCCGGAGGTAAGAGATTTCGAGCCGCGGTTGGCGCTGGCAGGAGGTCGTGACGGCATGGATGTGCATCGACGCTTGATTGCACAGGCGCCGGCGTATTTGAAGCCCGGTGGGGCCCTGCTTATGGAAGTGGGAATCGGCCAGGCAGCAGCTGTCTGCCGTCATGCTGAAGAAGGTGGTCGGTTTCGTACCTATGTGGTGTTGCGGGACCAGGGCGGCATTGAACGTGTCGTCTGTTTCGAGAAAAAAGAAGAGTCCTTATCATCTTCATCGTCCTGACCTCCATAGCCATCGATGATGCACCAATGATTCCCTGAGACTGATGGATCAGATTCTTATTCAAGGCGGACGTCGACTCCAAGGCGAGGTCCGCACCAGCGGGGCAAAAAACGCGGCATTGCCGATTCTTGCTTCCACCATTCTGGGTGGGGGCGAATGTGTGCTGTCGAACATGCCACGAGTAGTGGATGTGTTGACCATGGGCAAGTTGCTGCGCATGCTGGGCATTGCCGTCTCTCAAGAGGGCGATCAGACAGTTGTGCAGGCCGAAGCCATTGCATCGACGGAAGCGCCCTACGATTTGGTCCGCACCATGCGGGCATCGGTGCTGGTCTTAGGTCCGCTCGTGGCTCGATTGGGGGAGGCCAAGGTTTCCCTTCCCGGCGGGTGCGCAATCGGCTCTCGACCGGTGAACTTTCACTTGGCTGGTTTGGAAAAAATGGGCGCCGCAGTTGAAATCGAACATGGGTATATCAAGGCCAGTGCGCGTCGCTTACGGGGCAGTCGCATTTACTTTGATACGCCGAGCGTCACCGGGACCGAGAATCTCATGATGGCGGCCGTGTTGGCAGAGGGCACCACGGTACTGGAAAATGCTGCGAAAGAGCCTGAAATCAGCGATCTGGCGGCATTCCTCGTCAAGCGCGGTGCGCGCATCGCCGGTGCAGGCACAGATATGATTACGATTGAGGGCGTGACCGAATTGCATGGCGCCGATCATGAAGTCATTCCCGACCGCATTGAAGCCGGGACCTATCTGGTGGCTGGAGCGATTACCGGTGGTGAGGTGATCGTCGATCGGTGCCGTCCCGAGCACATGGAACCCTTATTGATGAAACTGCGGGAAAGCGGCGCCGAGTTGATTGAGGAAAAGGAACGCGTTCATCTCAAGGTCACGGGGCGATTGAAAGGGACGAATGTGCGAACGAGTCCACATCCCGGATTCCCCACCGATATGCAGGCCCAGTTTGTGGCCCTCATGGCGGTGGCCGAAGGAACCAGCGTGGTTACGGAAACCATTTTCGAGAGCCGGTTCATGCATGTGGAAGAGCTGCGCCGTATGGGAGCGGATATTCGTGTCGAAGGCAATCGAGTGGTGATTACGGGCAAGGAACGTTTGACAGGCGCGCCGGTGATGGCTTCCGATCTTCGCGCCAGCGCGGGCCTCATCGTCGCTGGTCTCGCGGCGGAAGGTACCACCGAGGTGTCGCGTGTGTATCACCTCGATCGTGGCTATGAACGGTTGGAAGAAAAGCTCCGGATCTTGGGGGCCAACATCGAGCGGAGAAAGGGAAAGTGACCGTGAAGGCGAGGAAATCGCAAGACGAAAAGCCGAAAGGACTCACGATCGCGCTGTCGAAAGGGAAATTGCTCGGGCCGGTTCTTCATCTCATGAAGGCGGCCGGTTATTACAGCCCAGGGTTGTCTGTGGAAAGCCGGAAGTTGGTATTTGACTGTGCGGCCAACAATGCCACCTTTCTGATCGTGCGGCCGACCGATGTCCCGACCTATGTCGAACATGGAGCAGCGGATGTGGGTGTGGTAGGGAAAGATGTCTTGCTGGAGCAGGGCAGCGATGTCTACGAGCCGTTGGATTTAAAGGTGGGAGCGTGTAGAATCTCGGTCGCTGCGTTGCAGGGACAGCCATCACCGGATCAGTGGTCCTCGAAGGTCCGGGTGGCCACAAAGTACCCCAACGTCACCGAGCGCTACTTCAATCAGCGCGGAATGCCGGTTGAGATCGTCAAACTGTATGGGTCGATCGAGCTTGCCCCGATTGTTGGATTGGCCGATCGCATTGTCGATCTGGTTGAGACGGGCAGTAC
>CAADGJ010000356.1 GCA_900696505.1 uncultured Nitrosospira sp. | reverse complement strand
GCGCGTCATGCCCGCCCCTCGCCAAAACGCAACAGCGAGAGAAAACTCCCTGCGCATCCCAGGAACAGCCCCACCAGCATGAGCACCAGGCACATGTCGAACGAAAAAAACGTCAGGAGCGCATCGACCCCCAGAAACCGCGTGGCAGAATGAATTTGATGCCGGAACAATTCGAATCCGCCTTTTAAGATCACCAGCGAAAGGGCGCTGCCACACAAACCCAATGCGGCACCTTCCAGCAAATAGGGCACACGGATAAACGTGGTACTCGCCCCGATCAGACCCAGAATCTCAATTTCCTCTCGCCTGGAGTACAGGGCCAGACGAATCGTGTTGGCGATAATGGTCACCGAAGCGGCCGACAGAATTACGCCGACAATGATGGCCGCCACCTCAATGTACCGGACAATGCCAGCCAGGGCTTCCACCCACTCCTGGTTATACTGGACCTGGCTGACACCGGGAATCAGTTGGGTCCGATTAGCCCATCGCCGCATGGCGTCGGAGGAACGAGACTCCGGGGCCATCAGGACAACGAATGAGGCCGGGAGCGGGTTTTGCCCGAGCCCCTGCAGGAGACGCGACTCCGACGGAAATTGGGCCTGAAAATCAGCGAGCGCCCGTTCCTTGGAGACAAAGGTCAACGAGGCGATTGCTCGATCAATCTTCAATTGTTGTTCTATTTCGCTTCGCGCCTGCTCAGTCAGGTCATCCTGCAGATACACCATGACCTGAATATCCTGTTCGAGAGAAGAGGCCATGGTTCTCAAATTCACGTAGAGCAGCAAAAATACCCCGACACAGGCAAAGGTAAAGGCGGTCGTCGCCACCGCGACCAGGGTGGTGGTCCGATTGGTCAAGACGTTGGCCACGGCCTCTCGCAAAAGATACAGCAGGCGTCTCACGATGCCCCCTGATCCCGGGACACCACTTTTCCGTGTTCCAAGGTGATCACCCGTCGATTGACCTGCGCCAAAACATTCGGATCGTGCGTCGCGACAATGATGGTTGTCCCCCGTGCATTGATCGACTTGAACAGCTCGATGATTTCGCTCGTTAACTCAGGGTCCAGATTACCGGTTGGTTCATCGGCCAGCAGCATGATCGGCCCGTTGACGATCGCGCGGGCGATACAAATGCGCTGTTGCTCCCCCGTTGACAGGCCGGGCGGAAACAGATCTTTTTTATGATCCAGACCGACAGCCCGCAACGCCTCTGCAACTTTGCGCCGGATTTCCGTCGTGGATGCACCCTGGACTAACAACGGCAGCGAAACATTCTCAAACACGGTTTTTTTCGGTAGAAGCCGGAAATCCTGCAAGACAATGCCCACCTTACGACGCAGGACGGGAATTTCGGACGGACGCAGTTTCGAGAGACTTCGACCCTGCACGAGAATCTGGCCCTCTTCCGGGCGCTCCGCCCCGATCAACAGCTTGAGCAGAGTCGACTTTCCCGCACCGCTGGGCCCCATCAAGAGGACAAATTCGCCTTTCTCGATTTCCAGTGTGACATCGGAAAGCGCGGGGCGGCGGTCGTAGTATTTTGAAACGTGAAAAAGTTGAATCATGAATGGTGTCAACGGTAGCGGTCAGAACGCAGCACGAGGTCGGCCCTTTCCGCATGGGATGGCACAGGCCCGGCGCAATACTTCAGACACTCAACGGCATCCTACCATCGCAGATCATCCCCTGCGACGTCGAATGCATTCGCAATATGCTGCACGGCTGCGCCGGATCCGGCGTCGTCCTGGATCAATACGACGTCGAAGCGACAAGGACGGTCGTGCAATCGATGCTGTGCGAGATATTGGGATGCCAGTTGAATCAATTTGGCACGTTTGCGGGCATCTACCGCTTCGATCGCGCCGCCATAGGCCCCTGATCGCCGGCGTTTGACTTCGACAAACACCAGAGTGCCGCCGTCGTCAGCGATCAAATCCAATTCGCCTAGAGGGGAGCGCACATTGCGGCCCAGGATGCGATACCCCTGTCGGCGAAGATAGGCTTCGGCTTGACCTTCCCCTTCATCTCCGAGGAGACGGCGTCGATCACGCATCAGTCGAACAGGCTCTCACTCTCATCTGACAGCGAAAGGGAGACCGTGTCATCCTCTGCAAAGCAATGTTGTACAGGCGCGAAACTTCGCCGGTGAATTGCACAAGGCCCATGCTCGCGGAGCAAACGAAGATGCTCCGGCGTGGCATAGCCTTTATGCTCTGCAAAATTGTATTGAGGATACCACCGATGATATTCGACCATCAGGCGGTCGCGCGTGACCTTCGCAACAATTGAGGCGGCGGCGATGGAACAAGACAGCCCATCACCTTTGATGATGGGACGTTGGGGAATTGAGAGGCCGGAAAGCGTGACCGCATCCAGGAGCAGAAAGTCCGGCTGCACGGGAAGCGCCATCAACGCCCGACGCATCGCCAATAGGGAGGCTTGGAGAATATTGAGGCGATCGATCTCCACCTCAGTCGCAGCGCCGACGCCGACACCGGTTGCCCGTCGAACAATTTCATCGAATAGCCGGACACGGTCCGCTTCGATGATCTGTTTGGAATCGTTGAGTCCCGGTAGGCGGCACCGTCTCGGCAATAATACGGCCGCGGCGACCACGGGACCGGCGAGAGGCCCACGTCCGGCTTCGTCCAAACCAGCAATATGCCGGTACCCGCGCGACCGAGCCTCCACCTCAAATTCCTCGGTGGGTCCCCCTGTCGTCGGGTTCAGGCTACCAACCAAACGTGTGCCTCTGTCCTGAGCGTATACGAAGGGCCTTGTCAGGCCTTTGCGGCAGCGGCAGCTTCGACCTTCGCTGCAGCCTGCGCCTTGCTTTCGACTTTGAACTCGCGGTCTTCCACCTTGGCGAACTTACCCTTCTTCGTCCGCAAATAATACAGCTTGGCGCGGCGGACTCGTCCCTGGCGGACGACGTCAATTTTCGCCACACTGGGTGAATGGATCGGGAAGGTCCGTTCCACGCCAACGTTATACGACAGTTTCCGGACGGTGAAGGTTTCGCTATTCAGCGTCCCTTTTCTGGCGATAACCGTTCCTTCATACACCTGGATACGTTCTTTTTCACCTTCAACGACCTTCACGTGAACTCGAACGGTATCCCCGATCTCGAACTTGGGCGCCGTTTTTTTGGTTAAGGATCGTTGGATCCGCTCTAGCCGATTCATAATCTCTCTCCTCCTCTAACGAACAGGTACCTGTACTAGACTCTCTTGCATCACTTCACTCAATAACCGTTGATCTTCTAATCCAAGCTCGCGATCCCGCAAAAGATCCGGCCGCTTCAGATAGGTGTTGCGCAACGCTTCTTTGCGACGCCACAAGCGGATCACCTCATGGTGCCCCGATACCAGCACCTCAGGAACCGCCATCCCGCGCACCTCCGCAGGCCTGGTGTAATGTGGATATTCCAACAACCCTTCAGTAAATGACTCTTCGGCCGCTGACGCCGCATCACCGAGTACACCGGGGACTAAGCGGGCCGCAGCGTCGATCATGACCAGCGCCGCCAACTCCCCTCCGGTCAACACATAGTCGCCGACGGAGATCTGTTCAGGACACAGCGCTACATTGACACGCTCATCCATGCCTTCATAATGCCCGCAGACAAATACCAGCACACGGTCATCCTTGGCCAGAGACTGCGCAAGCGCTTGCGTAAACGGCCGTCCCTGTGGAGACGGCATGATCACCCGCAAGGCGGTCTCGGGATGAGACGCCTGATACCGGGCGCGCAACGCATCGACGGCCTGGAGAACCGGTTCGGCTTTCATGACCATGCCCGCGCCACCGCCATACGGCACATCGTCCGCCGTTTTATGCCGGTCGAACGTATAGTCCCGCAGATTCTGAACGGAAACCTCCAGCAATCCCTTTTCCTGGGCGCGCTTGAGAATACTCTGGCCAAGCACCGGTGCCACCATATCGGGGAATAATGTCAGAACGGCGCACCGCATATTAGAGATCTCCGAACCCTTCGGGTAGCCGAACCGTCATCACCCGTTTTCCGACATCCACCGACAGCACGATTTGTTTTGCCGCAGGAATCAGCAGTTCTTTTCCATCCTGCCGTACGAGGAATGCCTGATTATCAGACATAGCCAGAACCTCTTCCAGCTGCCCCAGCACGGTTCCGGCTTCATCCTGGACGACCATCCCGATCAGATCGCATTGATAGTACTGATCTGACGGCAGCGCCGGCGAGTCTCCACGCGGAACCTGCAACAGTCCACCGCGAAACTCGGCGACCTGCTCCGGCGTCGTGAACGCTTCGAACCCCACGATCAATGTCGGCCCACCTGACCGGACATGCGTCACCCGGGTCACAAGACTCTTGCCGCTCGACGCAACAATGGTCACCTCGCGAAGCGCCTCAAATCGCCCAGGCACAGCGCTGAGGGACCGCACGCGCGCGTCGCCTCGCACCCCGAAGGATCGCTCGATCCTTCCAATGGTCACAAGCTCTGCCTGATCGAGCGGCGTCATGAGCTCCGCCTACTTTTTGCTCTTCTCGTCTTTTCCCGGCTTTTCAGCCTTCGCACTCTTCTCAGTCTCGAATTCCTTCCAGACGCCGTGCCGTTTCAACAGCGTTCGCACCGTCGTCGTGGGCTGAGCGCCGTGCCGCAACCACGAAAGCACCCGCTCGGACTTTAATACCGGCACGGCCGGATTCTTCAGTGGATCGAAAATGCCGAGGATTTCTAAAAACCGGCCGTCGCGCGGCTTACGTGAATCCGCTGCAATGACTCGATACATCGGTCGCTTGTGTCGTCCCGTCCGTGCCAATCGTAAATGAACCGCCACTTAGAACCTCCTACAATAATGAGCCCTCAGCCATGGCTGGGTCTGCTCGGTTAACACGCTCTTCTTCCCCAGTGAGTACGCAGCTCTTACCCTGCTCCGGTCACATTCCCCGAAGCATCTGGGCCAACTGACGCCGCCCACCTGCTCCGCCCGACATGACCTTGGCAATTTTTCGCGCCTGCAAAAACTGCTTGATCAAACGGTTGACCTCTTGCACGCTCGTGCCGCTGCCGCGTGCAATTCGCTTTTTCCTGCTGCCATTGATCAACGTGTGATCGCGTCGTTCGCGGCTGGTCATGGAATCGATCATGGCCGCGACCCGCTTCATTTCTTTTTCCGGCAACCCGCTGTTCGCGAGATCTTTCAATTTCTGTCCGCCCGGCAACATCCCCAGGATCTGCTCGAAAGATCCCAGCCGATTCATTTGTCCCAGTTGAGAGCGGAAGTCTTCCAACGTAAACGTACTGCTCGTGAGTTTCTTTTGCGCGGCTTCCGCCTCTTCCCGCGAAAACGTCTCCTGCGCTTTTTCGATCAACGAAAGGACATCGCCCATCCCGAGGATTCGGGAGGCCATCCGGTCCGGATGGAACGGCTCCAAGGCGTCGAGCTTTTCGCCCATACCCAGAAACTTGATCGGCTTCCCGGTTACGGCCCGGATAGACAGAACTGCGCCGCCCCTGGCGTCACCCTCCACTTTCGTCAGGATCACCCCGGTGAGACCGACCTGCCGATCGAACTGGCCAGCCATATTGACCGCATCTTGACCGGTCATCGCATCGGCAACCAGCAACACCTCGTGGGGAGTGACGGCCTCTTTGACCGCCACAAGTTCGGCCATCAATTCGTCATCGACGTGCAACCGACCGCCGGTATCGAGGACCACGAGGTCGTAGCCTTGTTCCTGGGCGCGCTCCACTCCGCGCTGACAGATACGGACAACATCAGCGCGCGAGGCATCGACTTGATCAAATCGGTGAACATCGATACCCAGGTCATGACCGAGGCTGGCCAACTGATCGCCTGCGGCAGGGCGACGCGGGTCGGCCGCCACAAGCAACACACGTTTGCCCTGACTCTTGAATAGACGGGCCAGCTTGCCGGAGGTTGTGGTTTTCCCGGCTCCCTGCAATCCGACCATCATGAGAATCGTCGGCGGCCTGGAGGCGAGGCTGATACCGGACCGTTCTCCGCCCATCATGCCGCGGAGTTCGTCCCACACGACTTTGACGACCTGATGACCAGGCGTCAGGCTTTTCAGCACTTCCTGACCGATCGCTTTTTCCCGAACGCGATCCAGAAAATCCTTCACGACTTTGAAATTCACGTCCGCTTCAAGCAACGCGAGACGGACTTCCTTCAGCGCTTCGGCAATATTCTCCTCCGTGAGCACACCTTGCCCACGAAGCTTCTTGAGGATCCGTTCAAATTTTTCGCTTAGCGCGTCAAGCACCAATCACCAAACAAAAAGGCCATCGAAGCCGGGTTCGAGCCAGAGCTCCGATCGCCTCGAAAAACATCAAAAAAATAGCATCGGGCAGTCTATAGAAGGGCAGCGAGTGAAGTCAAGATATTCGGCACTCTATTGGCGACGTCCGGAAGACTCGCCACGTCACCTTTCTCGACATCACCGCCAGCCCTCGGCCAGCCAAAAACGGTCGTGATATAGGGCGCGGGACCGAACGGCGAAGAAAGAATTCCACCGTGGAGCACGGCAGGGCCTTTCCCGCCAGGAACATGCGCCACTGCTAGCATCTGGCATGCATTTTGTTGACATCATTTTACGCTTCCGATATGGTGCCTCAAGTCGGCACATACCGCCGACAGTGTGAACCGGGAGAGACATCGGATGAGAAAATCGATCGGCGTGCTGCTGATC
>CAADGJ010000355.1 GCA_900696505.1 uncultured Nitrosospira sp. | reverse complement strand
CTCTGTCTGGGGATGCAATGCGCCACGATCGAGTTTGCGCGCAACGTCGCCGGATTGACCGGCGCGAACAGCGCGGAGTTTGATGCGCAGTCGCCGCATCCGGTCATCCATCTCATGTCTGACCAGCAATCCGTCAATGACAAGGGTGGCACGATGCGCCTCGGCGCCTACGCCTGCACATTGGGAGAAGGCACCCTGGCGCAAAAAATGTACGGCGTCAGCGAAGTGCGCGAACGGCATCGCCACCGGTATGAATTCAACAATGCCTATCGCGAACAATTGACGGCGAAGGGACTGATTCTCAGCGGCCTGTCACCGGATGGCCGCCTGGTCGAAATTGTCGAACTGCAAAATCATCCCTGGTTCCTGGCCACGCAGTTCCATCCGGAATACAAGTCACGGCCGCATCATCCGCATCCCTTGTTTAGCGGATTTGTGGGGGCGGCTCTTCGTCGCAAATGCGGTCACTAAATGGGATGCTGAAACTGCCTTTCTGCGGCGTTCTCGACTCGGCACAGTCCTCGACGTAGCTCCGCTACGCCTCCGGCTCTGCCTCGTCTGCGGCCTTGCTGAAAGATCAGTTTGAGCATCCCGCGAATTCAGAAGAGAAGACTATGGCGTACGAAGTTGATCTCGGACAATTTAAGATCGGAGTGGGGAGTCGGCCGTTTTTGATCGCGGGGCCTTGCGTGATTGAAAGCGAGCAACTCGTCATGGATACGGCGGGACGTATCGCCGAAATCACCAAATCACTCGGCATGCCCTACGTGTTCAAATCCTCCTTTGATAAGGCGAATCGCACCTCCATCTCCTCCTTTCGGGGACCCGGCTTAGAAAAGGGTCTTGCCGTTCTGGCCAAGGTCAAGCAGCAGATCGGCGTGCCGATTCTTACCGACGTCCATTCGGAAGAGCAGGCGACAGAGGCCGGCCATGTCGTAGACATGCTGCAGATTCCCGCTTTTCTCTGCCGCCAGACCGACCTGTTGATTGCCGCCGCGAAGACCGGCAAGGTCGTGAACATCAAGAAGGGGCAGTTCCTGTCGCCGCCGGAAATGGGCAACGCCGTCAAGAAGGTCGAAGACGCCGGCAACCGCCGTATCGTCCTGACGGAGCGGGGCTCCTCGTTCGGGTACAACAATCTGGTCGTCGACATGCGCTCATTTCCCATCATGCGCCGCTTTGGCTATCCGGTGGTCTTTGATGCCACTCATAGTGTACAGCTGCCTGGCGGGGGCGGCACCAAATCCAGCGGCCAGCGTGAATTCGTTGAACCCTTGGCCTGCGCCGCGGCAGGAGCCGGCTGCGACGGGTTCTTCATGGAGGTGCACCCGGATCCCGATTCCGCTCTATCCGATGGACCGAACATGGTTCCGCTTCATGCGCTTCATTCACTCCTTGAACGGGTATTACGTATATGCGACGCAGCCGCTCCACAACCAGTCCGGTAACGCGCAAGACCAAGACATCCGCCGGGCGTTCTGCCGCCGTCGATGCGAGCGTGCGCGAGGGCATTCGCGTGCTCGACATCGAAGCGCGCGCAGTGCTCGATCTCAAGGCCCGTCTGGATGAGCGATTCGCCAGAGCCGTGACGCTGCTGTACGAGTGTCAGGGGAAAGTCGTCATTTCCGGCATGGGAAAATCAGGGCTCATCGGACAAAAAATTGCAGCCACGTTGGCCAGTACCGGGACACCGTCCTTCTTTCTGCACCCGGCCGAAGGAGTCCACGGCGATCTGGGCATGCTCGCACGGCGTGATGTGCTCATCGCCATCTCCAACAGCGGGGAGACGCAGGAAGTCCTTCAACTGCTACCGTTCGTCAAACGAATGAATGTGCCTGTCGTCGGCATGACGGGGAAGATGACCTCCACGTTATCGAAAAACAGCGATGTCACGTTGGATGTGTCCGTTGATGAGGAAGCCTGCCCCCTGGGCCTGGCTCCGACCGCCAGCACGACCGCCACGCTCGCGATGGGTGATGCCCTGGCTGTGGCCTTACTGCAAAAACGCGGGTTCAAACATGACGACTTCGCACAATTTCATCCCGGCGGCAGCCTGGGGCGTCGTTTGCTCGTCAAGGTGCGTGATCTCATGCAACATGGGGATCATTTGCCACGCGTGCGCGCCGACGTGTCCGGGGCGGACACGATCCTGGAGATGACCTCGAAGAAACTCGGGCTGACGACGGTGGTCGATGCCAAGGGATCGCTATACGGCATTGTGACCGATGGAGACTTGCGGCGCTTCATTCAAGCCGGCGGCGATTTCAGCCGGGTCACGGCCGGTGACCTGGCCAGCCGCCATCCGAAGACGATCGGTCCGGATGAATTGGCTACGACGGCCGTCGCACAGATGGAGCGTTTCTCCATCACGGCACTCGTGGTCATCGAGCCACCGAATCGCCTGGCCGGGGTCATTCACTTGCATGACCTGCTGAAACACGGCATTGTATAAAGGAACCTTCGCGAACATCGGAGACTTCGGGCGACACAGACCATGGGAGAGAACTGGAAAGAAGCAGGACTGGTCCTGATGCGGTCGGCAGGGCAGGAAAGTAACATCAACCTGCCCAACGTGCTGACGCTCGTCCGCATCCTGTTGATTCCCGTGTTCGTCATGTTGCTGATCGATCCGACGCCAGACCGCGCCTTGAGCGCCGCCATTGTGTTCGTCGTGGCGGCCGTGACGGATCTGCTGGATGGCTACGTGGCCAGAAAAACCGGCCAGATCACCAAGCTGGGACGCCTTCTGGATCCCATTGCCGACAAGCTGCTGGTGTTGTCAGCCTTGATTCTGCTGGTGCAAGTCGATCGCGTCAGCGCACTGGTAGCCATCCTGATTATCGCGCGCGAGGTGGCCGTGACCGGCTTGCGCGCGATCGCGGCCTCCGAAGGATTGATCATGTCTGCCGAGGTCACAGGCAAATACAAAATGGCGTTGCAGGTCATCGCCATCGTCCTTCTGGTGCTGGAAGGCACCGTCGTGGAAACCATCGGCAATCTGCATCTCGCCGGCATCGTCACCCTCTACCTCTCGTTGATCCTGGGATATGTGTCGGGCGCACAGTATGTCTGGAGCTTCTGGCGGCAGGTGGGAGCAAAAGGTCTGTAGGTGAACAACCCGGCGGCACGCACTCGGTGATGGACAGTCCCTGGCTCATCGGTGTTCTCATCATCTTCGCCTATCTCCTTGGATCGGTTCCGTTTGGCGTCGTCGTGTCGCGCCTGCTGGGCGCCGTCGATCCGCGAACCGCCGGCAGCAAGAATGTCGGCTTCACCAATGTTCTGCGCGTGAGCGGCAAAAAAGCCGGTGTCCTGACGCTGGCG
This sequence comes from uncultured Nitrosospira sp., assembly GCA_900696505.1. Lineage (GTDB taxonomy): Bacteria > Nitrospirota > Nitrospiria > Nitrospirales > Nitrospiraceae > Nitrospira_A. The sequence continues at coordinate 329 of CAADGJ010000355.1, read as the reverse complement.
GGGGACATCGGCAAAGGCTGGCTGGCAGGGTGGGTGGCCACGATGGTGCTGCAGCAGGAAACGGCCATTTTAGGGGTCGCCCTGGCGTCAATTCTCGGCCATTTGCACTCGATATTCCTTGGATTGAAAGGCGGCAAAGGCGTCGCCACAGCGTTAGGGGCGGCACTGGGCGTCGCCCCTTGGGTCGGGCTCACACTCATGACGCTCTGGATCGGCGCCGTGTTCTTGTGGAAGTATTCTTCCGGAGGCGCGCTGTTTGCCTTTGGCATGTTCCCGATTGTGGCGCTGATCTTCCATCGCTCCTGGACGTTTATCGGATTTGCCTGTGT
>CAADGJ010000354.1 GCA_900696505.1 uncultured Nitrosospira sp. | reverse complement strand
GGCACCTTCTTCGCATCCTCCAGCACCTGGTCGCCCAACTGACGCAGCTGGAAATCCGTATAGCGCTCACTCGACAGCGTCAGGGTGACAATGGGCACATCATTGACGTCACGCGGTTTGACTTGGAACGGGGCGGCGCCAGGCGGCAACAGATCCTGGTTAGACATCAATTTGTCATAGAGGTCCACCAGGCTCTGCTCCATCGGTTCACCGACATAAAACCGCACGATGATGAGCGCGCCGCCGGGTCGGGAAATCGAATAGAGATATTCGACCGTTTTGATTTCGGAGAGCTTGCGTTCGATGGGTTTGGTGACCTGCTCTTCAACGACCTTCGCGGAGGCCCCGGGGAATGGGAGCCAGACATCGGCCATGGGCACCACGATCTGAGGTTCTTCTTCGCGAGGCGTCAACAGTATCGCGAACAGGCCGAGGAGGAGGCTGGCGAGGATGATCAACGGGGTCAGTTTGCTGCCGACGAAGAGTGCGGCGAGACGTCCGCTGGCGCCGAGGCGTGGGATCGTCATTCGTGAACCATCATAGACATCCAGACAAGATCCGTTGTGCGGTGTAGCAGACCAACCTGTCGACAGCGTTACCGCGCCTGGGTCGGCAAGGCCACCGCGGTCATATCCTGCACGAGCACGCCGTCGCGACCTTTGCTTCCGTCAGCGATGACCCGCTCTCCGGCATCGACACCGGACAAAATTTCGACCCCTTGTTCCAACGTGCGGCCGATCCTGACCCATCGAAGGCGAGCCGTCTGGTCTCCTCCGACCACGAACAGACTGGCCAGTTCACCCCGTTCGATCAACGCCGATTTCGGCAGGAGCAGCGTCGTGCTCATCCCCTTCTCAAGTTTGAGTCGCCCGAACATGCCGGACTTCAGGCCGGCTGCCTGTGGCAAATCGACTTTAATCGTGAAGGTGTGGGTTTGCGGATCACCGGCAGGGAGAATCTGTGACACGGTGCCTTTGAGCGGATTCGCCCCCAAGGCGTCGATCACGACGGGCAGCAACGAACCGACTGAAACGACCCGCACATCACTTTCGGCTACGGTGGCTTCCAACCGAAGCCGCCCGGGATCTTCCATCTTCAGGAGCGGTTGCCCCGGGGAGGCCAATTCCCCGCGCTCCACCTTTTTTTCGGTGATCACACCGTCGAACGGCGCTTTGACGATGGTGTAACTCAATTGCGCCAACACCGCCTTGCGGCCGGCTTCAGCCACTCTGAGGGCACGCGTCGCATTCTCCAATTCCTGTTTCGATACCGCATCTTTGCGATACAGCTCTTCCATCCGGTCTTGATGCGCCTTCGCATTGTCGAGTTCCGCCGTCACTCTGGACAATTCCGCCTGCACGTCCCGGTTGTCGAGCACCACCAGAGTCTGTCCCTGCCGCACGACGCTTCCTTCGCGGACCAGCAGGTTATCGATCATTCCCTGGATCCGGCTGGCCAACGTCGCCTGATAGACCGCTGTTACCTGCCCTGTCACCTCGACTGAGATCGGGACCTGGCTGGCTGCGACCTCGATCACCGGCACCTGGATCGGCTCCTGTCCCGCAGTACCCGGGGTCATGTTCCCCGGCTTGCCGGGTTCCTGAGAAGGCCCGCAGCCGGCCGCCAGGAGCAGGGCGAGCACAAGGCCTCCAATGCTGAAACGTGTTTCGTTACTCGTGAACACCAAGCCTCCGCAAAAGAGCCATCATCGGACACCAGCCGGTGAATGACGACTGGATGAGATTCGCCGCGACAAACGCCGCGAAATAATTATAGTAGGGATGAACCGTTGCACCCAACACCACCGCGATCAACACGAACACACCAGCGATCAACCGAAGCATTTCGTTCAACTTCATAATCCGCCTCCTTTCTCATTCCGTATGAGTATCCGGACGATGAAAGGATTCAACGGCAGTTCATTGTGTATTCAGTCACTTAGCCTACGAGAGCGGCAACCATGCCACCCGGTCGGCATCAAAACCGGTATTGACCACCGATCGAGACAATCGAATCCTGAAAGTCTCTCAGGACATTCGTTGACGTGCGTTTGCCGTACTGAAACGACAACATGGCCGTCGCAGCCGTCGAAATGTGGTAGCGCAGCTCCGCAATCCCCTGGTGCGTGGCGTCAAACCGATCGACATGGCTGTCGCCCGCGATACCGCTGGTGAATGTTTTCCGGCGATGGATATAGGTCAAGCCGAGATCCCATTTCTTGTGCAACCGGAACTCCGTACCGGCCGAGACCATGTGGAGATAGTAGGACACGTCATCGGCAAATTGAGTCTCCTTGTGGCCATCCGCCAGACCTCGCTCGTACAGATACGACAGCGTAAGCGTCAGCCATTCCTTCGCTCGATAGTCCACACGCGGGCCGACCGTCCAGAGGTTCGTATCGCGTTCCGCAAACACATCGTTGTAGCGCCGGATACCGAAGCGGGTGATGAGGGTGGCGGTGACCGTGTCGGACAAGCGGCGTTCGACCTCGGCGCGCCAATGATGCGAACTGACTCGTTCTTCCTGAACCGAGCGTGTCCCGCTGCGGCGCTCGAAGTTGGGGCCGAGGAAGAGATTGGGGATGTATCGGTAGCGAACGAGCACCGACGTCGCCTGGTCGAGCGAAAAGCGGTCCTGAATGCGAAAGTCGGAATGGTTGAAAATGGGATTGTTGGTGTACATCGCCCCTTGCGCCTTCACCGACAATTCGTTTTTCCCCTGCATCGTCGGCGTGGAATGGATAACTTCCAGAGCGGGCTCCCATATCACATCTTGAGGTTTGTCGGTCGAGACGACCGTGGGCAGAGAAGGATCTTCCGTCAATCGGAGCCGGCGCGCGGAAGAAAATTGAAACGCATCGGTTGTATAGCTGGTTTTTTGCTCGGCGATCGCCGACCATTCGGCTTGCGCCGTCCGCTCCGGTGTGACCATGGAATATCCTGCCACGGTCCATAACGCGACACGGAATGCGACGGGCACAAGGACACGCTGATACGGCATCATCCGAATGTAGAGCCCATGTAAGCCTTGAACTGAATGCGTTCCCCCGGCACCCGCACCTCATGCCCGGAATAACATCCACGAGCAACTTCCTCTGAGAGTCCGACAGAATCCGCGACCTGTCAATAGAGTTCAGCCTAGCCACCCGGCAAGCTTCGCCAGGTTGACCACGATCAATATGCCTGCGATGGAGATGGTGATCGAGGCGGTCACTCGACGCATCACCACAGGGGACACCCAGGTATCCGCGCGAACACCCAGTACCATGCCGGTCACGCTGCCGAGCAGCACGTAGCCTAACAGGCTCCACTCGACATGACCGAACTGCATATGTCCCACCACGCCGCCGATGGAGATCATAAAAATGATCATGAGTGACGTGCCGATCGCCGCACGGGCAGGAAAACCCAACACCAGAATCAAGGCCGGGACGACCATGAAGCCGCCACCGACCCCGAACAATCCATTCAGCGTCCCCACCATCAACCCGATTCCCCCCACCTTCATCCAGCAGGTGCGCGGGAACAGCGTGGCACAACTTTCATCCGCTCCATGCTCAGCCGCCAGTTCCCGCTGGCGCGCCATGACGGTTCTGACCAGCAGCAACAGCAGGCCGAACAGCACCAGCAATATTTCCTGTCGAATCATGTGATGGACGAACGCGCCGCCCCACGAACCGATCATGCCCGTCCAACTGAATGCCGCGGCGGCTTTCGGTTTGACCATCCCTTGCCGGCCATATTCCCACGCGCCCACCAAGGAAGACGCCCCGACAATCATCAACGACATGGCCGCCGCCTGCTGCAGGGACATGCCGGCGATATACACCATCAGCGGCACCCCGAGAATCGCGCCGCCGGTTCCAGTCGCACCCAATTGCAGGCCGATAGGCACCCCGGACACCACCGCGCGCAACGCCTGCTCGATCATACGACTCTACCGGTTTCCCTTCATGCCGGCTCTTCCAGCTTCGCAATACCCATCGCTTTGAGGATGACCTTTTCGTAATAGGGTTCGCTCACGCCTTTTTTCATTTTGCGCAAAAAGTATTTTTCCAGGGCGATCTTCGCCAAATGAACCCACTTGCCCTTCTTCGCCCACGTCACATTGCGCGGCGCCATTTGCGGCAAGGCGACAAAGGCCACGCCGGTGTCGCCCATGTCGGCCAGGCAGATGGCATTCCACGTCGCCGTTTCACGTTTCGTGTCGTTGTCGATATCGGCCTTGATGTTGTGCACGGCCGCCGACACCATCGACTCGATCATGTACCCGGTCTTGGGCGCGCCGGTCGGAATAGGCGTCTGTTCCACCGGGGGAATGGCCACACAGACCCCGACGGAATAGATATTTTTATACTTGGGATTCGCCTGATAGGCATCGATATTCACAAACCCTTTCGGATTGCACAGCCCCGGCGTTCCCGCGACCGCGTCGACGCCGGCAAAGGGTGGAATGATCATCGAGTAGCGGAACGGAATCTCCTGCCCGCCCTCCAGCACCATCTTCCCCGGCTGCACCTCTTTGATCGACGTATTACAAATCGGCTTCATCGCGTGCTCGGCAAATTCATCTTCCATCAACCGGCGGGACGCGCCGACCCCCGCGAGGCCCATGTGGCCGATATAGGGCTCCGGCGTCACGAAATAGATCGGAACTTTCTTGCGAAGCTTTTTCTTGCGAAGATCGGCATCGAGAATAAAGGCCATTTCATAGGCGGGGCCGAAACAGGATGCCCCTTGCGCCGCTCCAACAACGATAGGACCCGGGTCTTTGAGAAATGCCTGATACGTGCCCCAGGCCTGTTCGGCATGGTCCACGTTACAGACCGACTGCGTATAGCCGCTTGGACCCAGCCCGGGCACGGCGCCGAAATTGAGCTTCGGCCCGGTCGCGATGATGAGGTAATCGTACGGGACTTCGCCTTTCGACGTGATGACCCGGTTTTGCTCGGGCTCGATCCGGTCCGCTGTCGCGTGGATATACTCCACCCCTTTTTTCTCCAACACCGGACCCAAGGCGAAGCTAATGTCCTTCCGGGTACGCCACCCGACCGCGACCCAAGGATTTGATGGCACAAAGTGAAAGGATTCCACATTGGAAATCACCGTCACCTTGTGTTTCTTCGCCAGCAGCTCTCGTGCTTCATAGGCCGCCGGTAACCCCCCGATGGATGCCCCGATGATGACCACCCTCGCCATGATGCACCTCCGTAAAAGTGGACCGCCGCTGTGAGTTGCGCTTTGAATGCCAGAGCCGCCATGCGTACGGCCTTCACCAATGCCCTGACTTTGCACAGGTTATGCCTGCGATCAATGATTGAGAGGCACGAAGCACAAAATGGATTCATCCACCGGCTGATAGTTGTGACGGGACTGGAGCGATTCATCTTCAAGCACAGGTCTGCTACTCACTGTTGTGCGACGACACACTTTTGACACATCGCCGACCCGACCAAGGGATTTGTCGGGTTGACATCAGGGGGCAGGGGTGGGTAGTGCTATAGGATGATCTTGTACGAGACCCATCTGACGTGGCTTCGTCGAATCCTCGCCGGCAAAGGCCTGATCATTGCCCTGATTGTGGGATTTCTTGCAGTCGAGTCCATCGTGGCCGCCTGTTTCCTCAGCCTGATGCACTTCAAAACCTCAAACAATTGGGCAACCCGAAATGAACAGGTCTTAATTGAACTCGAACGGGTACGGAGTATTGTGTCGGGGGCGGAAACCCATCAGCGCGGTTACCTGATTACCGGGTCGGATAACTATCTGGCACCGTATCGAGAAGCGCTCGACATGCTCCAGGAACAGATCCGACGGATCGGCAGCCTGACGAGGGACAATAACTTGCAGCAGGATCGGGTGGCCTATCTTGCCACACAAGTAGACCAACGGTCGGACGAAATGGAACAGGCCATTGCCCTCCGGCGGACTAAGGGACTACCGGGAGCCAAATCCATCGTGACTCAGAATCAACTGAATCGGACGATGGACACGATCCATGACATCACGGAGCAGATCCGTGACGAGGAGGCACGGGTGTTAGCGCGCAATCGCGCAGACTCCGAAGCCTGGGCACTCACGACCGGTTCACTGGCGCTCGTCTTTTTCCTGCTGAACGCGGTCGTATTCGCGTTATGCGGGGTGGTGATGAAATTGGCCCTCTCGAGCCACGCGCAAACCGAACGTCTGGTTGACGCACTCCGCCCCTCTACAACTCCCGCGACACGATAAGACTTTCCCCGAAGCGTGCCCGTACGAGACGCCGTCTCGACCATCGATCGTGCGTTGCCTCGATCATTCCTCCATGCACAGGGCTAGGTCCTCGCCAGCACCACGGCCGCCAATAGTACCAGCAACGCCACCAGCAGCGACACGCGCGGTACCAGCACGGAGTACCGCACTAACAACCGATCCTTTGCACTCCTCGCCGCCTCCGCAGTTCCGAGAATACGCCGCACCTGTGGCCCCACGACCAGATCATGCAACAGTGTGAGCGTAAACAAGAAGGCGACGAGTCCGATCTTCGTCATAAAAATAGACGGCCATTGCGACGGATCACTCAAAGGAATGGCTCGCCCTGCAGCTAGCACCGACCCCGTGGCGACCAAAATTCCCATGGCGCCCCACACCAGCGCTCTGAATCGATAGGCAGCCGTTCGGAAGAGTGCGGCGTGGCGCGCAAAACCCCCGTCCCGTTTGAGCACGGGGACCAACACGACGGAGAGGAACACCATCCCGCCAACCCACACGACAGCCGCTAAGAGGTGAATCCACACCAATGCAAACACAGGGCCTCCTTTTTCCGCTATGCCTCAACGGCACCATGACAGAGGGATGAACGGGGACGCAAGGCGGGCCACACTACCGGTCGGCAGGACGAGCGAGATTCGGGCACCAATCAATTTCTCCCAAAACGACCAAGACCTGCGTTTCGGGGTGCACAATGGACTGTGCAAGAGGAGTGTCTTTCAAGCTGCAGAGCGGGCACAAAAACTGGCACGGCGCCGAGCAGAACGCCAGCCCGCAGCCCAACCCGACTCGAACACTCGCGGCTTTGTTCCTGCAGTAGCTCACCCGATCGGAACATGACAGACTCTGCCTGTAACAGTCGAGCCGATTCCACAAGGCGACGAGGCTGGACATCCGTTGCCCCCAACTGCCGCCCACGCTCCGGGAATACGGACGGATTCACCGATCGCCTGCAACGCCAGATCGATGTGTTCGGGAAGACCGGTGAAGGTCACCACATGATGGAGCCCGGAACCGGTTTCCTCGATGCGATGCGCAAAGGCCTGCTGTGGAGAATGTTCGCCAATCGGAAACGGCAAGGAAGAATCGTTGGGAAGATACAGCGTGATATCCACCAACGCGCGGCCTCCGGAGATCTCGATTCGGAATGATGCCACACCGGCCTGCTTTCGGCAACGGCCGGTGTGGCACCGTCATTCTCATTGGCTTACGACTGATGTTCCGATCCTACACTAAGACGCCTCACCTCTCGCGTGCTTAGAACGAAATCCCGACATAGGGACCAACCTGGAAGTAATCGTTGTTGGTGTTGGTCAAACGTGCCGTCAGGTGGTACCGGGCATCAACCCCCACTTTGAACGCCTTCCAGACCGCATACTCAAAGCCGGCACCGAACTGCACGCCCAGGTCGAGGTACTGCGTGCGATTGGACGGAGGGCTGATGACATGAATATCCAGACCGACCGGAATGACCCATGGCCTAAACGCGCTGCCTTCCATAAACTTGATTTTCGGAGCGACGTCGATCGTCACCATCGTGAGCTGCACTTTCTGCGGATCCGTCGCCAGCGTGTCAGTTAACGTTCTGGTCGCAATGCTCCCGGCGGCATTATTCACGCGGGAGGAATTAATGCTGTTAAATTGCAGCCCGATTTCACCGAGCACCCACGTCTTGTCCATTCCGCCCCAGACATCCTTCGACATGACCAGATCCAGCCCCGCCCCCGCATACCATCCGGCGTTGCCTCCATTGGCGCCGGCGATGCCTGCCGTATCCGTAAAAATCTGCCCGCTGCGATCCTGGTTCAAATTCATAAATCCGCCTTTGAAGAACACCATGTTGCCCGTGCCTTCTTCAGCCGATGCCGGCTGCACACCAGCAACACCGAGCACCGCGGCGATCGCAACCCCCGCACCCCACATTCCAATGTTCTGCACGACTTTCCGGACCCGCTTCATAATCCCCTCCTTGATGTGTCACCGACGCGCCTGACCGGCGCCCGGGTTGGCTCCCCGTCTTTCCCCCACCGGCCCGAGACAGGAGCAGCGCAAGCATGTGATTCACCCTTCTGAACATCGCGGCGATTCCCCGTCTTCTTCCTCCGTCGCTCATCCAACACCTCAGTGCCCCTCGTGCCGGCCTCACACCAGCCAGTCACGCGCCTCATCGGTCCCACGCCTGTTGCCGCTGATGCACGAGTTCACACTTGCAACATCCGTTGGCTGATTCGACGTCTCTGGTCGGCGGTCAACCGCATCTCGGCCAAGGCGAACAGCAGCCGCTCTTCGCAGGCAATCTGCTCACGATAGCGACGAATCAGCCGGTGAAGCTCATCGGTCAGCGCTCGCAACCCTCCGCAGGCCTTTGGCTCCACTCCGTCTTGGCCGTCGCTCCGCTTTCTCGCCAACTGTTGCATCACCGCTGTCGCGTCGGCTTTCAGAGCCCGGTGTTCTTCCACGAAGCTCTGAAACTGCTCTTTTTCTTCCCGATTCCGGCCCAGAGTTCTCCGGAGATCGTCCACCAGCATTTCCTCCCGCTTGAAATGCACATCCACCGGACCGGTAAAAAATTCGAGCAGGTCTCGTAGCGTGTCACGATTCGTCTGCTTCACCGCTCCGCTGCCGGAGCAGCAGGGACTCATCGCCGTCTCGATCATTGCCAGTCGCTCCAGAATCATGTGATGCTCCCGCTTGAGCAGCGCCAAAGGATCGACGAGGAGACTCGTTCGCCTGCTACCTTGAGGCACCATCGTTCCGGAATCCCATGGACGGAAGCTTCACTCTGCGAGCCATACGACAGCGTCATGCCCTGCGCACTGTACCGAACAGGTAACCAGGCCACACTGGCATCAGCCGGTCGGAAGCATGATTTATCTCAAGGTTTTGGATAGGCCATTAGACCTATGCCTGCAGGAGGCGATGCGTGAGAGACGAGAAGCTGATGAGTGCAATGAGGGGAGAGCCGAGTTGTGTGTGGGCTGTCAGCACTGCAAACTTGAACGTCGCGTCGCCCCGACGCGCTTCACGAACAATGGGTCACGCAACGGGAAAGGGGGTGATCAGCGCTCGGCAATTCTGGAGAGGCGTCCTGGATTCAGCAAGGTGATGGTTCGCCCATCAATGGTGAGGACTCCCTCGTCGCGAAACACGCCGAGCAACCGGATGGTGGTTTCGACCGTAATGCCGGCCATCTCAGCTACTTCTTCACGCTTGAGGGTGAGACCGACTCGAACTTGATCGTCTTTTTTTTTGCCGAATCGGTCGCCGAGCTCCAGGAGCAAGCCGGCTAGGCGCTCACGGGCGGTTTTGAATGTGAATTGATCGAGATAATCCATATTGACCCCGACTTCGTTACTGAGGAGCTGGATCAGCTTGATTGCCAGTTGAGGATTTCTGTGGATGACGGCGAGGTAGCGTTCCTTATCGATGACGCACACTTGAGAAGGTTCCAATGTTTCGCACGTCACTTCATGAAGGGCCCGATCGCCGAATACGTGTTTCTCGATCAGCTCCCCTGGGCCCAGGATGCGGACGATCTGCCTCCGGCCTCGCGTCGATGAACGCGTAAGCTTGACCTTGCCCGAGCAGAGCAAGTAGAGACCCAGGCACAGATGCCCTTCGTAAAACACAGTCTGGTGAGGCGCGTACTGGAGCGTGCGTTTGATTTTCTGAAACTCTTCGAGGTCGCTTCCTGAAATGTCGCACAGGACGACCTTCTCGCGAAGCCCGCAGGTGTCACAATGTTCGATGAGGCAGGGCTTCCGTTTCACGATCGGCTGATTCCTGTTACCACTTCCACACCCTGCTCTCGAAGATGACTCGCAACAAGGTGAGCACCGTCTTTCACCACGAATTCAGCGTAGGAAATAACGCAATCTGTCATCGACCGTCAAGAGGAGTCTGCGCATGACTACTTATCCTGGAGAGTGGAGATCGGTCTCCCGTATAGCTCGCACTGCAGGCCAATACTCCCTTGCTGGACATGCTGCTGAGAGTGGCAGGAGATATCGACGAGCCGCGTAATTGCCGGTGAGCTTGTTGGTGATCTCGGGGCTTAGAGGCGGATTGATTACCCTCTTCGGTAGGCTCCATTTTTTCATTTGCGCGCGATGATGAGTGCGCCGACGCGACCGCATAGCGCAACCGGAGGGAAGGGAGGCCGGTCGTCTCCCCATCCAGAAGACGACCGGCTCAGAGATTGTGGCGGCAAGCAATACGTTCTCACCGCCCTTTCCCCTGTTACTCCTTCGTCATCGAAACCTTGGTTCCCATGTCTTCCTTGGCATCCTGAGCGCAGCGGAATCCCATCCAGTTGATCTTAGTCTTCGGATCGGTACCGTTCCGCATGGCCGCTCGCATGGTGGTGGTGCTATCCATCCACCCGCCACCACGGAACGCTTTCTGCGTGCCGGTCTCCGGGCCTTTCGGATTCCGAGCCGGTGCGGTCTTGTAATAATCCTGGTCGTACCAATCGGAAACCCATTCGGCCACATTGCCGATGGTTTGATACAGTCCGTAGGGGCTCAGCGCATTCTCGTACTTGTCGACGGAAATGATCGGGGGATACAGCAGCAACCGTTCGGGGCGATCCCGCACTGGGCCGGACAATCCGGTTCTGCCGAAGTTGGCCCTGGTCGGACCGGCATACTCACTGCCCCATGGAAACAGTCGGCCATCCACGCCGCGTGCCGCTTTCTCCCATTCAGCTTCTGTCGGCAACCGCTTGCCTGCCCATTTGCAATAGGCGTCTGCGTCGTACCAGCTCACATGCATGATCGGATGATGGGCCATCGTATCCTGGAAATTGCCTCCGTCGTAGCGCCAGTCCAACTGCGGCAAACGGTCCGTGGCGAGGACAAACTTGAGGTACTCCAGTGCGGTGACTTCGTACTTGCCGATCATGAATGCATCTAAGTAGACCGACCGTTGGGGAATCTCGCTGCGGTAAGCGAGACGATCCGTCTTCTTATCGCTCCCCATGAGGAACTCGCCGGCCGGAACCAGGACCATTTCGTCTTTGGTTTTCCAATTCGCCACCCGCTCCTGCGCGATCTTTTTCCCTTCTTCGGTCCACTCCACCACGATGTCCTGCGTATCCAACGCCCGCGCAACCGGAGCGAGCGCAAATAGCGCAGCGCCAATCACGAGGGCCTGCGCCAATCGTGCTCGTTTCCTTTTCCCTTTCTGCAGTCGTTTCATCTATGGCCTCCTCATTGTCCTGCCGTCACAATTACCGATCCGTATTGCGTCCCATAGCCGGATCGATAGACGAAAGCTGACGACCACTCTCGCCCGATGTTGCACAACGAAACCCTGTCAGATAGCTCCAGTGGTCCAGCCCTCCGGAATTGCGTCCGGCGGAACGGGCCACCTCGGGATCCTCATTCCACGATCCTCCGCGGAACACTTTATCCTGGCCGGATGCGGG
>CAADGJ010000353.1 GCA_900696505.1 uncultured Nitrosospira sp. | reverse complement strand
CATTCTTCTTCGTGTCGCGGAGATACTCGTAAATCGCATGGAGGCCGGGGCCTGACACAATACGTTCGTAGCTGACGTGGAGATAGCTGCCGCGAAGATGCCGAAGCAATTCGATCTCGCTGTCGCTATTGGGTGCAAAGTCCGTATGTCCGCCTTCCGATGGCATAGGGCGATAGCGGGTTCCGTCCCAATAGAGGATGCATTCACCGAGCCCAGTTCCAGCCGCGATGAGGGCGAGCGCCTGTTTTTTCTTGGGCGGCGCCCCCGCATTCAGCACGACCATTTCATCGGTCGTCAGATGCAGAAGTCCATGCGCGGTGGCTTCGAGATCATTCAAGAGGCGCACGTGGGGGATGACGAATCGTTCGCCTAAGGCGGCTCCATCAATGAACCAGGGCAAATTGGTTGTGCGGCAACGATTGTCGATGACCGGTCCCGCCACGCCAAAACAGGCTGCCGTGAGCGTGATGGGTTCTGGAACAACTGGGGCGGTCTCAGCGGCGACATCACTGCCAAGGTCGACGGATTCCTCCGTAAGAGCGTTCTCGAGCGCCGGTTTGACGAGCGGGGTGCTGAGGAACTCGTCGATGATCTCTTCAAGGGATTTATAATCCGCGCTGTGAAAACTGTCCTCGCGCACCGGTTCGACCCGCCCGCTGGTCCACTCATAGAGGGCCAAGTTCGTCTTTGTCCCGCCGATATCACCTGCCAGAATCATGGTTCCCCTTATGATGACAACTCATCTGTCGCCTCAGTCAATGCCGATGCGGCGGCGCGGTCAAAATACCATAACAGTCGCCCTGTCTCGGGACGGATCCTTGCCGCCGGATAGGCATCGGGGGCGTCGGCACGACTTTCGAAAATACGCCGGACAACGGTGGCCTTATTCAGTCCGGTCACGAGGAACAGTACCACACTCGCATGATTGATCACACCTAGGGTGAGGGTGATGCGGGATCGCGTGCCTTGCGGGGCTAGGCCGGGAACGACCCAGCGAGTTGGTTCGCTGAGTGCCGGCGTACCTGGAAAGAGCGAGGCGGTGTGTCCGTCTTCTCCCATGCCTAAGAGGACCAGGTCCAGTACAGGCCATTGTTCTGACGTTGTGGCCGTCAGGCCCCGCAACAGGTTTTCATAGTGAATGGCCGCGGTTTCAGGCGAGTCCTCTCCGCGCATCCGATGGATGTGCGTGGCCGAAATATTCAGTGGTGTGAACAAGAGAGTATTAGCCAAGGCAAAGTTACTATCCTGATGTGTAGGCGGAACTGCGCGTTCGTCCCCGAACAGGAAGTGCACCTTGTTCCAGTCGAGCTGTGTGGCGAATTCTTTACTCGCCAGGACCATATAGAGTGCCTTAGGCGTGGAACCCCCGGATAGAGCCACCAGAAAGCGTGCACGCTTGCTTATGGCCTGTTGGCCAACAGTGACGAAGAGTGTTGCTGCGGCACGAACGACCTCTTGCGCATCAGCAAAGATGTACCGTTCGGGAGGGTGTGCCATCTCAACGGCGGGATCGACGAGTTGACGTGGTTCGCTTCTTTGGCACGGATTTCCGGCGCGTGGCCTTGGCGGGTGTAAGGAAAGTGACGAGGCTGCGGATGGTCCGTACGGGATTGGGGCCGAGAGCGATGCGGACGGCCGGGCGCTGGTGTGTGTGTAACGATTGCAGATCACCGAGGGCCTGCGCTTGAGCCAAGGTGCCGAACGTATAGAATTTCTCCGGGACCGCCAGATCCTGCTTCATCGTATCGACCAGCTCGAGAAACAGCCCACTGTTCGGTCCACCCTTGTGGAGTTGCCCCGTCGAATGCAGATAGCGGGGCCCGTATCCTGCCGTCGTGGCCACGTGATATCGGACCATGAGAGCTTTGCGTAAGGCTCGCAGTGCCGCTTCCACCTGGGTGGTGGGAGTGGTGTAAGCCAGAATGGCCAGGTAGCGATTCGAGCCCATCTGTTCGAGCAATTGAGTCAACGCTTGTTTGGGTGGCAGCACGGCAATGGAGGGCAGTTTCCCCTGAGTTTCGACCTCTTTCAGCACGCGTCCCGTATTGTCTTTGCTTTCCTGTACATTGGGCTGGTCGAATGGATGAATCCCAAGTGCATGTCCCGCAATGGCCGTCGCGAACTCCCACCGGAAGAATTCACCACCCAGATCGTAACGATCCTTGAGCGGTATGGAATACACGGGCTGTCCCGCTCGCTGCAGGGCGGAAACCGTTCTATCAAGGGAGGCATTGCGATCGCCCCTGAGGCGAAGCGAGATAAAAATTCTATCTGCTCCATAAGCAGCGGGAGATGCGAATGGCTCTCCCGCGACGGGAATGAGCCCGGTCCCTTCTTTCCCGGTGCTTTCGGCGAGCAACTGTTCTACCCAGAGTCCAAAAGAAGTTAATGCGGGCGAGGTGAGAAGGGTGACCTTGTCCCGGCCGCTTTTGGCCATGGCCGCCATCAGGCCTCCCAGGGCGGATCCCGGATTTTCTTTGGCCACCGTATGTCGACAGGACTCCCGCATGGCGAGAGCTCGAGTGAGGAGTTTTCCCACGTCCAACCCAAGCAGGGCTGCCGGCACCAATCCAAAATACGAGAGCACTGAGTAGCGTCCGCCTATGTCCGGTTGGTTAGTGAACGTCCGCCAAAATCCACGCTCCCGTGCGAGTTCTTCGAGGCTGGTTGCCGGATCCGTAATGGCGACAAACTGGGCTCCGCCGCGATGGCCTTTTGTCCGGTGGACGAGTTCCCAGAAGTGAGCGAAGAGGCTCATGACTTCGATCGTTCCGCCGGATTTGCTCGCGACAAGGAACAAGGTTCGTGCCGGTTGGATCGCATCGGTGACCTGTCGCACCCAGCCGGGAACGGTGGAATCCAAGACCCAGAGACGAGGAGCGCCCTTCGACGATCCAAAGGTGCAGCGCAGCACTT
>CAADGJ010000352.1 GCA_900696505.1 uncultured Nitrosospira sp. | reverse complement strand
TCGTGGCCGGTGCGATGGTCTTTGACCATCTGGTACGGCTGGAAGACGTAGGAGCGAATCTGGCTGCCCCAGGCGATATCTTTTTTTTCGCCGACGATCGCGTTGAACTCCGCTTCCTTCTTGCGTTGTTCCACTTCAAAGAGACGGGCCCGCAATATTTTCATGGCTCCGTTACGGTTTTGGAGCTGAGACCGTTCGTTTTGACATTGCACGACGATACCGGTTGGAATGTGTGTGATGCGAATGGCCGTCTCTACCTTGTTCACATTCTGTCCGCCGGCGCCGCCGGCCCGGAACGTGTCGACTCGCAGGTCCTTATCCTCAATGACCACCTCTACGTCATCGTCGAGCTCCGGATACACGAACACCGAGGCGAAAGAGGTGTGGCGGCGTTTGTTCGCGTCGAACGGCGAAATTCTCACCAGGCGGTGGACGCCGGCCTCAGCCTTCAGATAGCCATAGGCATAGGGGCCGTTGACCGACAAGGTCGCGCTCTTGATGCCGGCCTCTTCCCCCGCCTGTAAGTCCAATGTCTCGATCTTGAATCCCTTCTGCTCGGCCCACCGCACGTACATCCGCAGGAGCATTTGCGCCCAGTCTTGCGACTCGGTGCCTCCGGCCCCGGGATGGATGGCGAAGATCGCATTGTTGGCATCCAACTCGCCGGAGAGGAGCAATTCGATGCGGAACTGGGCGACGGCTTTTTCGAAGGGCTCGAGTTCGGCCGTCAGTTCCTGCTCCAATCCGGCATCTCCTGACTCCAACGCCAGCTCCAGAAGCGCCTCGATATCGCTCTGACGGCGTTCGGTGTCCCGCCAGCGCGAAAGTTCTCGATCCAGGGCGGCCTTGCGGCGGTTCACCTTGGCGGCAGCCTGCGTATCTTTCCAGAAATCCGGCTGGGAGGTTTTGACGTCGATGTCGTTGAGTTCAGCGGTCATCCGAGCCAGGTCAAAGATGCCCCCGTAGCTGCGCTAACTGTTCACCAAGGGTTCGCACGCGGGTCCGGACATCATCCAACATGGCACGGTCCTTTCTCTCTCAGGCTGGTCGCCCGGCAGGTTCGCCGCCGGCTGGTTCGGCATTGGGCGAGAAGTAGCCGGTCAGGCACAAAAGCGCGATGAGTATAGCACAGGCATAGGCAAAGAGATCACCGTATTGGGAGTAAAAGGTCTGTTGGTGACTCACGGGAATGGTTCCACGCAACGCTTCTTGCGTGAAGATGGGAGACTGTTGCAGCACCCGGCCATACGGGTCGATGAAGCCGGAAATGCCGGTATTGGCGGCCCGCGCGAAGGCCACATGATTCTCCACGGCGCGAAAGACCACCATGCCGAAATGTTGATAGGGAGCTGACGAGGGGCCGAACCAGGCGTCATTGGTGACGGTGACCATGAAGTCCGCCCCGTTGGCGGCAAACTCCCGCACGAGATTGGGGAAGATCACTTCATAACAAATGACCACGCCGAATTTGAGATGGAAATCCGCGTTGCTGGCCGCAGCGGTCATGGGTGGAGTTTTTTCATGCGGCTTGAACATCAACAGCGTCGAGCCCGGACCGGCTTCAAAATCGCCGATGCCTTCCACCAGCTTGTCGAGAAAGAACAGCAGAGAGTTGTGAAACGGAATGTATTCCCCGAAGGGCACGAGATGTTGCTTATCGTATCGCCCGAGGATTTGGCCATCGGTCGCCAGCAGGTACGCGCTATTCAGCAAAAACGGCTTGCCATCCGGATAACGCCGTAGTGCCGGACTGCCGAATAACAGCGGGGCGTCAGCGCGCCGTGCCATATCGTTGACGATGGCCCGGTATTGCGGCTCCATCTCGAAGACAAAGGGCGTGGCGGCTTCCGGCCAAATGATGAGATCCAGATTCTCACCCAACCCGGTGGTCAACCGATCATAGCGGGACATGGTTTCCTGGCGGAACGCCACATCCCACTTCTGTGCCTGTTCGACGTTCGGCTGAACGAGACCGACGGACAGCATGCGGGGTGTGGCATGTTGCGTGGCGGACAGGACGCTCGTGCCGTAAAAGAGCGCCACGCCGAATCCTGACGCGGCTGCAACCAGTGAGGGCCAGGGAACGGAACGGATTTGAAATCCGCGATAGGCTTTGAAACTCCAAATGAGTGTTTCCGCCAGCGCGGCATTGACCAGCACGAGCAGGAACGACACCCCATACACTCCAAAATGGTCGGCGAATTGAATGATGGCGAGCCATTGGTACTGGGAATAGCCGAACAGTGCCCAGGGTAACCCGGAGAGAAAATAGGTCCGGATCAATTCGAGCGTCACCCACAGGAAGGGCGCCGGCAGGAATCCGAGCGTAGGGAAGGCTATTCTGATCCAGGACAGCGCACCGGCATAGGCAGCCAGATAGAGGCCGAGATACACCGTGAGCAATAACATCACCAGGACGGCAATCGGCAGCGGCACCTTGCCATACACATTCATGGCGGTGATCACCCAAAACATGGCGCCGGTAAAGGCCAGGGTACCGGCGATCCATCCCACCCGGAAGGCTCGCCGTGGCGAGGCATACTCCACGGCGATGTGCAGAGGGACGAGGGCAAACCAGGCCACGATGCCGAGGTCGAATGCCGGAAATGACAGGGGGTAGAGAAAACCGCTCGCGCAAGCAAGCAGAATGAGGCGTGCGCGGGAGATGGTCATTAGCCGTAACTTAACGAAAGCCTTGAGTAGATTCAACAGTCCTGTTTGGGCGAATGCGTGTGTATCGCCTTGATCTGCAGTTCACCACTCCGTGGATTACCGCCCGGGGCGTCCGCCTGCTGGAGCGAAGCGACCAGGAGGAGAAGGGGAGACAGGCGATTGCGGCTGCGGGATAGCCATGCCTTTGGGCTGTAGCGGGAGCAGAGGGGCCGGTGTGAGCAGATTCGGCGGGGTGGGCGTGCCGAAAGGCGTCAGCGTGCCCGGCGTGGCTCCATGCGGTCCGCTAAAACTGTGAGAGGGCACGCCGGATCCGAGCTGCGTCGGATTCTTATTGCCGTGTGGATCAGAATAGCTGGCGCTGCCGTCGCCCAAAGGAGAGAGCGTGCCGGTGGTGCCATGTGATTCTCGAAACGGAAGTGGCTGCGCATCGGCGTCGTAGCGTGGCGAGATCAATGCCCACATGACGAACAACAGTATTGTGGTGATCATCGGCATGCAGCGCCTCTCACAAGGAGACCAGGCAGATATACTGCAGACATCCTACCAGACGGCGAAGGTCCGATGGGAACGACACGTAACAAGAGCGCAGGCATTCCTCGATGGCTGGCAGGCCGCGCCGGTGCTCGATTTTTCCCGTCTTGACCGATGTTTTCTTGGAGCGTAGACTGATTGCATCGCACGCAGTACCACCCTTTCTGCAGGTGGTCACATGGTCTCCCGTGGCATACATGACCGCGGCAATGACCAAGCCAGTCTTGTCCCTTTCCTCCCTCAGGTTCCCCCGCGCGTTGATATCTCCTGGCAGGTACGTACGAGCGTCTTCGTGTGTGCCATGCCGAAGGCATACATGCAGCGAGCGCAGGTATCACCCTTTTCAAAGGAGGCCTTTTCATGCACAGACGACAAGGATCCCGTGCCGTTCTACTCACGGCGTGCCGGCATCCTGCCTGTTTGCCCCGCGCCGGATTACCTGAGGCAGGAAGGAGGGTGTCATGGGACGCAAATATGACCTCGTGGATCTAATGGCAGCGATCGGGTTGGTGGCCACACTAT
>CAADGJ010000351.1 GCA_900696505.1 uncultured Nitrosospira sp. | reverse complement strand
GCTGTCGCGATGTTGAGCTCGCGGCAGCCGCGGATGATGCGCATGGCGATTTCGCCACGGTTGGCAATAAGGATCTTGCGGAACATGCTGAGCCTGCGTGAGGTTCGGAGCCGGAGCTCACCTCTGGGTCGCCTCCCAAAAAGATCGCGTAACCTAGCATAGGGTCAAGAGAGTTGTCGAGACGAAGGGCGGTAAAATGGCGAATCCGGAAGGGCACGAATCGGGCAGGAGGCACAGCGCCTCCTGCCACGGCGGGAATTACTTGGCCTGAATGAGAAGTGGCTTCGACTGCGCGCTGCCGCCGCCGGCGACGACAATGATGAATGACATGCCCGCCTTCGCGTCCGGCACCACGGCTTCAATCGTCGATTCGTTCACGAACTGGTACTCGATCTTGTCTTTGGGCGCCGCGCTGAACGTGACTCCATGGAAACATTCCTTGCTGCCGAAGTTTTCGCCTTTGATCACGATTTTATCGCCGGGTTTAGCTTCATCTGGTTCTACTTTGCCGATGGAGGGGCGCTTTGAGCGATCACAGACCGGATCCTTCTCAAGCTTGTTGGTATCCGACCCCTTGATCGATTCGGTATTGAACATCGTGTAGCCGGCGCCTTCCACCATGGCCCCTTCCTGGGCCTGGCCTGATGGAACGGCCATACAGAGGACGCCGAGAGCAACAACGGAACCGAGGGCCACGGTCATGAATGTGCGCATGAAAGCCTCCTATCAGGGAGATGATGTCTTCGGGAGCGGTGTATAAGAATCGCTGATAATTTTCTGACCCTCGTCCGACAGGGCGAATTGTTCAAACGCGGCCACGAGAGGGTCGGCATCATTATTCGAGATAAGGAGAATCGGCCGCCGTAAGGAGTAACGTCCGTCCTTGACCGTGGGTGTTTCTGGTTCCACTTTATCGACGGGGAGGAGACGCACCGGCACTCCGGAGGCGACCGCTTCCAAGGCTTGACCCAGAGACAGATAGGTGACGGCAGAATTGGGCGGCAAAGTCCCGGCGATGGTTTTGATGACCTTCTCGTCCTTCGCGATCACTTTGGTGCTGTCGGGAATCTTGCCGGTAATGCCCAGGAGTTGCTCAAAGGCGTCACGATTATTTTCGTTGCGCGGCCGATCGATGAGCAGCACTTTGGTATCTGGTCCACCCAGGTCGGCCCAGATCTTATACTTTCCGGAAAAGAGGTCGGCGACCTCCTGTTTGGTGACTTCTTTCGTGAAATTAGACCGGTGGACCATGATGGCAATGCCGTCCCACGCGATTTGGACGGAATGCAGTCCGTTTGCCGAAGCGCCGGTGACGGCGATGTGCGCCTGCTTGGCTTTGACCATGTCGAGTGGTTTGGAGTTGTCGTCCCAGACGACATCGATATAGGCGCGCGGGTTGGCTTTTTCGAACGCGTGCGCCAGGGATTCCATCACGTGTTGCTCAGGTCCGTGCCCGGCGATCACCATGGAGCCGGCGACTTCGGCTGAGGCCGGCAACGTTGACAGAGAGAAAAGTCCGGCACAAAGGAGGGCGCTGATACGGGAATACATGCTGAACGATTCTCCCTCTCGCCCCTGAGCGGCCTTCCGGTGGGCATCGTGGCGCGGCAGGCCGGGGCGGCAGTCCCTTCCGCTCACGCGACCTCCGCTTAGGATTCCGGGCTGTCGGTCGGGGTTACTGCACCGGACATCATGTCCGGCGTTACATCCACGCGTTTGCCCATGGCGGGAGGAAGTTTTGAGAAGCGATCCATGCGTTCATGAAGCATGTCGTACGCTTTGATTTCCTCAAATCCGGGCTTGTGGCTCCCTTTGACCTTCGAGGCGAAGGCGGACAAGATCCGGGTTGCCCCCATATGGGTGCACTGTGGACACACCGTATCGTCCGGCCGCGCATGGATGGATTGCGTGGCCTCGAACCGATGGGTACATTGATCACAGCGATATTCGTAAACCGGCATTGTCGACTCCTTACAGCTGGAGAAGAATGCACTTCATGGCTGCCCATAGGAGGGCTAGCCGAGATAAAGCAGTTCTCTGTTTGGAAACGCTTGACCCTATAGATAACTTTGCACTATTGTACCGAATCTATGTGCCGAAACGCGAGCTACAATTGAAGGAGCGGTTGAAATGCCCCTGTTAATCCGGAAGTACAAAGGCAATGGCGGTGTTATGCAGGAAGAGCGCATCGACGATCCGGACCGGATCGAACGGTATATGCGTCTGTTCGAAGAGAAGGACGTCAAGAAGCTCGAAACCGGAGCCAAGACGGTGATCGAGAAGGACGAGTGGCAGCTCCTGCCCTAGCACGTACCTCCTGGGTTCATCCCATCATCTCATGTGTGTTTCCGTCGCGGGTCGTTGCGGCTTGATATGTCCTGCGCATTGCTCTCTCCGAGAAGTGCGTGGTAGGGTTGGGCTGCGACGGTCCTGACGACAGAGTCCAACGGGGTACCATGATCTATTGGATCCACATTGCACGCGCGATTGATCGAGTCACACTTCATCGGGACCGTTGTTCGGAAGTGCCCTCCAGCATTTCGAGTAGTGACTTCTGGGAGGGCGGCTGGTTTGACTATCCTGACAAGGAACGCGCGCTCGCAGCGATGGAGCAGGCCGGTACTACCGACGAGCGCAAGTGCGCGCTCTGCAAACCCTGATCGATTCACACGAGAGTGCTGAGCCGATAGATCCACGCCGGCTCACGTTCACGGCAGATCCGGTTCATCATTCAGTACGTCCAATCGCCTGACCATGCCTCAACTTGCGCTTCTCCTCACAACGTTTGTGTGGGGCGCAACATTCGCGGCCACCAAAGCCGCCCTCGAACAAATCACGCCGCTGGCTTTTCTGTTCCTCCGATTTTTACTCGGCATGCTGCTGGTCTTCGCGGTGCTGCTCCTATTGCGCCGGAAACTGACGCGCGATGCCGCGATGCTGCGGATGAGTCTCATCGCCAGCCTCTGGCTCTTCCTCGGATATGTGTTGCAGACGGTGGGACTGCATTTGACGACGGCCTCCAACTCGGCCTTCATTACCGTATTGTACGTGGTGTTCGTTCCGCTGTATCTCCGCCGCTTGAGCGCGCACACCTGGATCTCCAACGGCATAGCGTTGATTGGGCTGTGGTTTCTCGTCAAGCCCACGGCCTCTGCCAATCTTGGTGATCTGCTGACGCTCGGCAGCGCCGCGGCGTTTGCGGCACACATGGTCTGTCTCGAGCGCTACACCAGAACGACCGACGCTGTCTCGTTGTTCGCCTGGCAACTGGTGATGATGACCGTAGCGATGCTGGGGGCGATGTGGTGGGAACAGCCGACGGCGGCCATGTTCGAGCCGAGCCGTGTGTTGCTGTTGGGCCTGGGAGTTACCGGGATACTGGCGACCGGCGCGTTCGCCGTGCAGATGTGGGCGCAGCAGCTGCTGCCTGCACAACAGGTTGCATTATTGTTTGCCGTGGAGCCGGCTATCGCGGCTTGGCTTGCATGGTATTTCCTGGGCGAAAATCTGGATGCGCAAGGATGGTTCGGCAGCGCGATGATTCTGGGCGGTGTGCTGCTCGGATCTCGCGTGCCAGGGGAGATGCCTCAGGTATCTCCGACGCCGGTCGTTGTGCGGTCAGAGGGGAGATGATATGGCTCAAAAGTTCGGCAACAGCCGTTGGGTGCAAGAGGGATTTCTCGATAATCGACAGGACGGGACGGTGGTCGGGCGCATCACGTTTGCGGTCTTGGGCGCGATCGATTTTTATCTGACGGGCAATTGCCGGGGAGAAATTTCCGGCAAGGTGATCCGATTCAAAAATAGCCGGTTCGCCGACGAGGACCTTGCCGGTCAAGTGTTAGGGGATGTCGAAAGTCCGCAGATCGGAGATGCCAGCCTCATCTCGTTCGATCCTCATCCCCATCTGGTGCCCCATCCATACATTGAATGGTTTTCGATGCGAAAGAATCACTATCGCATCGAACTCGTGCCGGAGGATGCCTGGATTGCGACAGAGGCAGAGATCGCTGAGATCGATGCTGCGAGTCGTGACATCCGTGATCGCTTGGCGCCGCAGTATGGCAGCAAATCACGGTCGGCGGATGAATCGGAGGGGGTGTAACGCGGAGTGTCGGGGGCGGGCAGTGAATTGGCCGCCCCCGCCGTGACTCAGGCGAGTTTGTTCTTGCCTTCTCGAACGTGGGCCGGCACCTCGCGAATATCCCATACCAGACCTACAGCCTGCATGGCGCGCAGCATGTAGTAGGTGATGTCGATTTCCCACCAGTAGAACCCCTGCCGGGTTGACGCGGCATAGTAGTGGTGATTGTTGTGCCACCCTTCGCCGAGCGTGATCATGGCGAGAATGAAATTGTTTTTGCTATCGTCACCCGTCTTATAGCGCTGTGATCCATACACGTGCGAAAGGGAGTTGATCGTACAGGTGCCATGGAGCAGTGCGACGGTGGAGACGAAGAACCCCCAGATCAGCATTTGAGGACCATTGGTGCCGAGTCCCGGTGCGTAGGCCTCCAGCAATTTCCCCAATCCGAACATGCCGAATCCGCAGATCGTCGGCACCAGGGTATCGAAACGATCCAGGAACCGCAGTTCGGGAAACTTGGCAAAGTCGCCGATGCTCTTCAGTCGGGGCGGAAAGAATTTCTTCGAGCTGATCCAACCGATGTGGGCCCAGAGAAATCCTCCCTGGCGCACCGAATGCGTATCCTCAGGTTTGTCCGAATAGATGTGATGGTGGCGATGATGGCCGGCCCACCAGAGGGGACCCCGTTGAGCGCATGACGATCCCAGCAACGCAAAGGCGAATTGGCACGCGCGAGACGTTTTAAATGTCCGATGGGAGAAGTACCGGTGGTACCAGCCGGTAATCGCGAACATGCGGATGAAGTAAAAGGCGGCGCAAACGCCGAGCGCGACCCAACTCCAGCCGACGATGAACACCCCGAGGCAGATCAAGTGAACGGTGATGAGGGGGATGGCCCGCAGCCAGTCGACGGTGGCGGGAGCCGCATCAGTTTTCATGTTTTCTATGCCGGCCCAGGAGTCAAACCAATGCAGGATAGTGAGCCAGGGCGTTGGGCTCGTGGCCTGTTCTGCAGGCTGTTCGGCAGTTTTGGACAGCTCACCGTTGTCGGGTAAGGTGAGCGGATGCAGATCACTACTCATGCCACCTCCACAGTTGTGCGAATAGGATGCGGTACCGAGGGGTCGCGCCGCCGTTGCACTAGCGTGACGTAATCGTTGCGGCGCTTGCGATTGATGCGATGGGGCAGGCCGCTGAATGTTTCGGATGGTGTCGATCGGTGAGCGTATAGACTCAGCCCTCAAGACACGTGCATCCATTATACACAGGTTCGTAGGAAAATGTCGTGAGTTTTTTCGCCTTTCACGACGAACCCTTTTCCCCCCACACTACTGCCCTGACCCGAGCCGTATGTACCACCCGGGGAGCGGGATGAGCGGGCCATGAATGGCTCTAAGCCGGTGCACTGCGCAAGATTGTTTGACTCTGTTCGGATCGGCCCTCTAAAATGCGCCCCATTATGAATGATCGATTTCTCAAAGCGTGCCGGCGCGAACCGGTTGATTGTACGCCAGTCTGGTTCATGCGCCAGGCGGGCCGTTATATGATCGAATACCGTCGATTGCGGGAAAAACACTCGATTCTTGAACTGTGCAAAACGCCGGAATTGGCAGCTCAGGTCACCCTCCAGCCCATTGACCGGTTTGCGCTCGATGCAGCCATTATTTTTGCCGACATTCTGCTGCCGCTGGAACCGATGGGACTGTCGCTGGAGTTCGCGGAGGGGGAAGGGCCGATTATTCACAATCCTCTTCGGGATCGGGCGGCGGTGGAGCGGCTCAAGATGCTCGATGACAGCGACCTCCAGTATGTCATGGATGCCATCAGCCTGACGCGCAAGATGCTGGCCGGTCGAGTGCCGCTGATCGGCTTTGCCGGAGCGCCGTTTACCTTGGCCAGTTATGCGATCGAAGGCGGCAGTTCACGGAACTATATCCACACCAAGCAGATGATGTATGGCGAGCCGGAAGTCTGGCACCGCCTGATGGATAAGTTCGCGCGAGCGATCACCGGGTATTTGCGTCGGCAGATCAAGGCTGGCGCCCAGGCGGTACAGCTCTTCGACAGTTGGGTGGGCTGCCTGTCGGCGGGAGACTATGCCGAATATGTGATGCCGCATGTGCAATTGATTTTTGACGGCCTCAAGCACGAAGGTGTGCCGCTGATTCATTTCGGGACGGGTACGACCGCCATTCTCAAATCGATGCGCCAGGCCGGTGGCGATGTGATCGGCATCGATTGGCGTATCCCGATCGACGAGGCCTGGGCCATGGTGGGATACGACCGCGCCGTGCAGGGAAACCTCGATCCGGTCACCTTGTTTGGGCCGATGCATGAAATCGAGCGTCGCGTGATGGATATTCTTCGGCGAGCCGGAGGGCGACCCGGGCACATTTTCAATCTCGGGCATGGGATCCTTCCCAATACTCCCGTGGAGCATGTGGCCGCCACGATCGATCTGGTCCATAAATTGAGCGCCCGCTGAATCTGGTGAGACGTAGGCGCTCATCGCCCGGCAGGCGCTTGATTTGCGAGAGACGTCTTCCTAGTCAAGGCTGACGAGGTCTCGGATGTCGGCACCACCACGCCCGATTGCCCTGTTGCTGATGGCCATGGGCGGGCCCGATAGTCTGGAGAATGTAGAGCCGTATCTTCTGGATGTCCGCGGCGGGCGTCCGACCCCTCCGGAGCTGGTGGAGGAAATCCGGACGCGGTACCGTGTGACGGGTGGGAAGTCTCCTGTACTCGACATAACGCGCGAGGCGGCCGCCGCCTTGGAACGGCGACTGAACGCATCCGGCGAAAGGCGTTTTCGGTGCTACGTGGGATTGCGGCACTGGCATCCGTTCATCAGGGACACCTACGCCGAACTGCTCAAGGCGGATCCTGATCATATCGTGGGCTTGTGTATGGCGCCTCAGTATTCGTCGCTCAGCATTGGCGCCTATGTGAAGAAGGTCGAAGAGGCGCGTGCGGAACTGGCGGATGAGACGCCGATCAGCTTCGTGAAGAGCTGGCACTGTCATCCGTTGTTAATCGCCGCGATCGTCGCGCATATCCGCCATACGCTGGAGCGATTTCCCGTGGAGGTCCGCGCGCAAGTGCCCGTGCTCTTTACGGCCCATAGCCTTCCGGAGCGGGTGGTGGCCATGAAGGATCCCTACCCGGAGGAAGTCGGCGCTACCGTCCAAGCGGTGCGTGCCCAACTCGGCGGACAACCCACGCGGTTCGCCTATCAAAGTCAGGGGCGCTCCGGCGAGAAGTGGCTCGGGCCTTCTGTCGAAGCGACGCTGGATGACTTGGCCCAAGCCGGTCATCACCAGGTGCTTGTGGCGCCCATCGGTTTCCTTTGCGACCATGTGGAAACGCTGTACGACATCGATATCGAGCTCACGCAGTTGGCCCGTACGAAGGGGATCCAACTGGAACGAATACCCATGTTGAACGCCTCGGCCTCCCTGATCGACATTCTGACGTCGGTCGTGGAGACGCACGAGTCCTCGCTCGTTCATTAGCGGCACCACCTGTGGCGCGCACTTCACGGTCAGTGGTCATTATCGGTGGAGGCATCTCAGGCCTCTCCACGGCCTTTGCTCTCCTGGAGCAAGCCGCAGCGGCCGATGTGCCGCTGTCCTGCACCATCCTCGATGCCGCGCCTGTCTGGGGCGGAAAGATCGTCACCCATCGTGTCGGCCGGTTGGTTATGGAGGCGGGTCCGGATTCCTTCCTGTCTCAGAAGCCCTGGGCCATGGACCTCTGTCGGCGGCTCGGAATCGCCGATGAGCTTATCAATACGAACCCTGTTGAAAAAAAGGCCAGCGTATTGAGAGGCGGGCAGTTGCACGAGTTGCCCGAAGGGCTCGTGACTTTTACGCCGACTCAATTAGGTCCGTTTTTTCGCAGCGGATTGCTGTCGTGGGTCGACCTGGCCCGTATGGGTTGTGATGTGCTGATTCCCCCGCGCCGGTCCACGGAGGATGAATCGCTGGCTTCCTTTTTCCGCCGCCGATTCGGACAGCATGCCTGCGAGCGGGTCATGGAACCGCTGATGGCGGGAATCTACGCGGGTGATGCCGAGCAGATGAGCCTGCGCGCGACGTTTCCCCGGTTTTATGAGCTTGAGCAGACACATGGCAGTGTGATTCGGGGCATGATGGCGGCTCGTCGAGCCAGGGCGCAAAAGGCCTCCGATGGCCGTCCCCGGCATACCATGTTTGTTACGCTGAAAAACGGCCTCGCGGATCTCGTCGCCGGACTGACCGCGCGTATCCGGGAGACTGGCGGCGTCTTGAAGTCAGGCGTGCAAGCGGAAGCGCTTCGGGTACGCTCGCACCAGGCGGGACGCTGGATGTACGATGTGATCTGCACCGATGGGACGGCGCTGTCCGCGGAAGCGTTAGTGCTCGCGACACCGGCCTATGTGAGCGCCGACCTGGTTCGGCCGCTGAGCCCGCTGGCGGCTGGATTGATGGAGACGATTCCCTACGCTTCGACGGCCACCATTTCCTTGATCTACCCCGCCGCTGCGGTGGGAACCCGCTTGCAAGGCTTTGGTTTCGTGGTTCCGCGGGTTGAGGGCCGTGACCTGATTGCCGCGACCTGGACGTCCATAAAGTGGCCGCACCGAGCGCCTCCCGAAGAGGTGTCCGTGCGCTGCTATCTCGGTGGGGTGGGACGCGAGGCCATCCTGCAGCAGGACGATGAGGCATTGGTCCGCTGCGTGCGCGAAGAACTGGCGTCTATCGTCGGTCTGCAGGCGACACCGCATTATGTCGAGGTCAACCGGTGGCATCGGGCGATGCCGCAATATACGCTCGGGCATCTCGATCGACTGACACAGCTCGATGCTGCGCTTTCACGTTTCGGCGGATTGACCGTCACCGGCGCGGGATATCGCGGCGTCGGCCTGCCCGATTGCATCAGAGACGGCGCAGAAGCGGCGGCGCAGACGTTACGCTACTTCCAAACAACTTCGAAACGAGAGGCGGAGTCGTGAGAGACGAAGCAACAGAAGGACATGGACGATGTTAAATGACCAGTTGGTGATCTCCAGTGTAGCGGGGCCGTTTCGCGAACCCCGGGAGCCAGTGTTTTCGTATGACTATTCCATCCAACGGGCGACCTGGGCGGCCACTCATGCGGTTCGCGTGAAGATCGCGCTGGCAGAAGAACTGGACTATGTGAAAACGAAGCTCCTGGGAACCGTGACCGGCAGCCCGGGCCAGCAGTTGATGCTGAATAAGCTGCTGTCGCGCAAGATCGGCGATCAAAAGCTCCGCATCGCCGAGGAGGAAGGGTGGTTGAAGGAGCGCGCCGATGTCCTGGTGCCTCCCTTCACGGGACCCCTGGCCCATCATTTTGCGCAGCTCGATTCTTCGGTCCAGGATCAGCAGGAGACCTTGCGAAGCGAAATCAAACAGACGATCGGTTTGGCGCTCTGAGTCATCGACGCATGAGGGGAGGCAAGGCCCCTCATGCGTACCTGTTTTTAAACCATCCCTGCGTTTTCCGGCCACGTATCCCGCATCAATCAGTGCTCTGCCCACTCTCCCTCACGGCCATTCCCAGACATTTTTGCCATAGTCGTTCGGAGGGGGCGGTCTCTCGTTATCTCACACACAGAATCTGTGGATAAGGATGTGTATAGGGAGCCCATGGCGGCTCGAGGCCCTTCGTGGGCTGGTCCTTCAGCGGCCTGCACAAGTTTTAGGCATTGGGGGTCGTCCTGGCGCAGGCCACTAGATGCTGTAGAAGAGGAAAACCCCTAGGGGGATATTTGCTGACCGATTTTAGCTTGGGGATAGCGAAGGCGCGTCAGGCGTGGGATTTCGAGAGATCTGCTCAAAAAATCCGGCGATATTGCTTGCTGTGCACCCCGGAATCATCGGCAAATCCGATGGACCCGGTGTCTGGATTACTCGTGTCGTTCAGGTCGATGCGGTAATGCCCCCGTACCTGTTCCATGGCTTCTTCAAACGGGATAGCCTGCGGATAGAGGTTGCCCGGAGCATGGGCCCCGCGCGCCAGCGTGCCGACGACTTCCGGCGAGGCATATTTAGGGTCCGAAAAGATGTACAGGTCGGCGACTGCCTGATCACCCAGTTTGTGACCGGGGCTTGTTGCCGGGAGCATACCGGCCAGTGTCTGATTGAGTCTGGCCTGTTTGAATTGTTTCAACAGACCGACGACCTGGCTCATGGTCGACTGGGGTGGGACGAGGATGCTAATGGCATTAAATTCCGTCAGCGTTGTCTGCACTTTGTACATGACCGGCGCGGCATCCGGATCTTCCGTGCCGACTTGAGAGATTTCCGGTCCGGCCGCCTGCTTTTGTTTTCCGCTGGGAACGGCAAGATTGATCAGCAGCCACATGACCAGAATGGCTCCGAAGAGCACGAGCAGCGGATGCAGTCCCGCTCGCTTGCCTTCTTCGTATGGATCCTGTTCACTGCTCATAAGGAAGTCTGCGACGCCTCTCCTTTAGAAGCGAGCGGGGAGGCTGCCGCAGGACGATCGGCCGATTCCAATTGTTTTGCGGCGTTCCAGTAGTGATCCATTTCAGCCAGCGTGAGATCGTGCACGCTGCGCCCGCTGCGCGCCGCTTCATGTTCGATGTGCTGGAAGCGAGCTGTGAACCGGTTGGTGGCCTGACGCAGCGATTCTTCCGGATTCACCTTGATGTGACGCGCCAGGTTGACCAAGGAGAAGAGCAGGTCGCCCAATTCCGCCGCCATGTCCGCGGTAGGTTCCGATGGAGGCTGGGACATAGCCCCCGCGTCACTCACGGCTTTGCGAAGTTCCCCTATTTCCTCCTCGACCTTGCCGAGGACATCAGCGAGCCCTTGCGGGCTGTCCGGCCAGTCGAAACCGACCCGTGCGGCGCGAACCTGGGTTTGATAGGCGCGAAGTAACGCCGGGAGGGCTTGAGGGATATCTTGCAAGACCGAATCGGGTTTTCCGGCATTCTTACGCTCGGCTCGCTTGATGTCTTCCCATCGATGCACGACCTGGTCGGAATTCAGACCCGGCGTGCCGGACGCGTTCTCCCCGAAGACATGCGGATGGCGGCGCACGAGTTTGTCGCCCAACTCCTGGAGCACGTCATCCATGGTGAACGTGCCGGCTTCCGTTCCGATTTGGCTGTGGAAGAGCACCTGGAGCAACACCTCGCCGAGTTCTTCCTTGAGTTTAGGGAAATCCCGCCGGTCGATGGTATCAAGCGCTTCGTACGTTTCTTCAATCAGGTAGGGCTTGAGGGATTCATGCGTTTGCTTGCGATCCCATGGGCAGCCGCCGGGTGCCCGGAGCCGGGCCATGATCGCCACCACTTTATCGAAACGTTCGGACATGCGGTTTCCCCTCGTGGCGCCACTCTAACTGAGTTTATCTTCACCTTCAACGGGGCCCGCCGCCTTGCGCACCCTCAAGGCCTGTGGTAGGGTACCGTCCTGCATTTTATGATGGACTGACGGGAGGTTGCGCACATGGGTGATGAGAAGGATCAGGGATTCGTCATCCGCGATCGTCGAGGCCGCGGTGAAGAGGCGCCTGCTGCAGCCTCGGCTCCCACGCCTCCTGCTCCCGAACCGGCAGCAGCCGAGTCCCATCATGCTGACGCGCATGGCCATGCCGGGCATCTGCCGGTCAATTTCTCCTCCTTCGTGATTTCCATGGGCAGCTCGGCTTTGATGCTCATGGGGGAGCAATTGGATCCTCAGCAACCGGCTATGCCGCTGAATCTTCCGCAAGCGAAGGAAATCATCGATCTCCTCTCCATGCTGGAAGAGAAAACACGGGGCAATCTCACGCCGGACGAGCAGGTCGTGATGAAGGACATGCTGTATGCCTTGAGGATGAAGTTCGTCAGCCTGACTTCCGGGAAATCATCGATTCATACCCCGTAACCTGTGATCGTCCTCTTCGCGTTCCGCTGCTCCACCGGGTCTGACCTCCCTCTGGTTGCGTCCGGCTTCTCAACCTCTCTCAGTGTCGTGTTCATGTTTCCGACCAGCGCGATGGCTTCGGCACAGCTTTTGAGACTTTCCTCAAGAATTCGTTATAGTGTGGCAGAACCCAAGGGTCCGAAATGGATTCGGAGTCATGCCGATGCCTGAATCGACGGACATGAGCAAGCTCATCCCCCCGGGTGTGCTGCGTGAAAAAGAGCCGTCGTCGCCCGCCTCGATCGAGAGCGAGCGGCGGAAGCGCCATGTCCGGCCCGTATGGATCGTCCTGATCCTGCTGCTGCCCTGCCTGGCGCTGACCTTCTACTATGCACAAATGGCCGTTCCGGTCGGAGAGGAATCCGATTCCTTTCTTCCCAGCACCGGCTATGCCTTTGTCCTGCTGCTGGTCAATCTCGACCTGATCGGGTTCGTCGTCCTCACGCTGCTTCTGTCGCGCAACCTCATCAAAGCCTATTTCGAACGCCGGCATCGCCTGGTGGGCTCCGGGTTTCGGGCGAAGTTGGTCGCGGCCTTCATCGGATTCTCCCTCATTCCGACCGTGTTGTTGGCCTTGGTCGCCAGCGGGTTGGTCAACAAAGCCGTCGATGTCTGGTTTAACGATCAGATCGAGCATGTGATGAAAGACTCCTACGAGGTGGCGCGCATGCACCATGCCGGACATGTGTCGTTGGCGATCAACAGCGCTCGTGCCATCAGCCATGAGATCTTTCGCGAGGAATTGCTGTTGCCGGAGCAGCGGGATCTGTTAGTCGCAGCGATAGCCCGGAAACGCGATGAATACGCCACGGCCGGCATTGAGGTGTTTTCCGCGAAAATGGAAACGCTCACGAAGGCCCTGGATCCTGAGGTGCCGGTGACCGTACTCGATCTGCCGATCGGCCAGCTCGTGTTGCAGGTGATCAACGGCAAACAGGAGTTGACCTCGGTACAGGAAGCGCAGACCGGCCGGCTCGTGCGTGCCGGCGTGCCGATTGCCTCCAGCGTGCGGCGCGGGGAAATCGACGGGGTGGTCGTCGTGGACGCCTATGTGCCGGAATCGTTGCTCGGCAAGATGGAGAGCATCGGCCGGCAATATGCCGAGTACAAACAGATGAAGGCGATGAAGAACCCTATTAAAGCGGGCGCCTATCTGTTAGTGGCGGTGATCACGGTGATGATTTTGTTCAGCGCCACCTGGTTCGGGTTTTATGTCGCGCGCGGTATCACCGTGCCGATTCAGCGGTTGGCCGAGGCGACCGAGGCCATTGCCCAGGGGGATTTATCGGTCCGGATCGAAGCGAAGGCGACGGATGAAATCGGGACGTTGGTGGAATCCTTCAACCGGATGACCGCCGATTTGCAGGGCAGCAAGAGCAAGGTTGAAGAGGCGAACGTCTCCTTGCGCCAATCCAACCTCGAACTGGACCGGCGGCGCGCCTATATCGAAACGGTGGTCGATACGATTGCCGCGGGGGTGTTGTCGATCGATCGGCAGGGGATTGTCACGACCTTTAATCCATCGGCCGAACGCATGCTGGGGTTGTGGGCCGACCGGTTTCGCGGGCGCTCCGCCAACGAGGTGTTCAAAGAGTATCAACTCGACCTGTTTCAATCCGTCTACGATCGCATGCTGGCCGACCAGCGGGATAACATCGCGCTGGAAGGGCAGCTGGATTTGCAGGGGCGCTTTCTCACCATCGGTGTGCATTGCTCACGCATGAAGGACGAGTCGAATAAAGATCTCGGCTTCGTGCTGATTTTTGAAGACCTGTCGGAATTGATCAAGGCGCAGAAGGCGGCGGCCTGGCGGGAAGTGGCGCAACGGATCGCGCACGAGATCAAGAATCCCCTCACGCCGATTCAACTCTCGGCCCAGCGGTTGCGGAAGAAATTTCAGGACAAGGCACCGGATTTCGACCGTATCTGCGACGAATCCACGCAGGTGATCGTCAACGAGGTCGGTAGCCTCAAGCAGATGCTGGATGAGTTTTCGAAATTCGCGCGCATGCCGGCGCCGCATATGACGATGAATTCGCTCGACGATGTCGTGAAGGAAGTCGTCGCGCTCTACGAAAGTGCCCATCGAGAAATCATCTGTGTGGTGTCGCTCGATGCCGATCTGCCGCCTTTCAATTTCGATCGCGAACAGATCAAGCGTGTCCTGGTGAATCTGTGCGATAACGGCATCCATGCCATGAACCACAAGGGCCGCTTGTGGATCACGACCCGGTACGATACGAAGCAACGCCGCGCGGTGGTCACGGTGGCGGATGAAGGCACCGGTATCGCGCCGGAGGATCAGGACAAACTCTTTGTGCCGTATTTTTCCAGAAAGAAGACCGGGACGGGCTTGGGGTTGGCCATCGTCAGGCGGATCGTGACCGACCACGATGGTCAGATTCATGCGGGGAATCATCAGCCGAAGGGGGCCTTATTTACCTTCGAATTGCCGGTGTAAGGGAACGGACGGTCGAGTGGGTGTTGGCGGATCGTATGTGGGGGATGCATGTCTGCTTCGATTCTCATTGTTGATGACGAAGTCTCCATCCTGAATTCCTTGAGCAGTATTCTCGAGGACGAAGGATATGACGTGAGTGTGGCCAAAAGCGGGATGGAGGCCCTGAAACATTGCGCGATCAGTCCGCCTGAACTGATGATGCTGGATATCTGGATGCCCGAGATGGACGGGCTGGAGACCCTCAAGCGACTGCGCGAACTGGTGCCCAGCACTCAAGTCATGATGATGTCCGGGCACGGTTCGATCGAGACGGCGGTCAAGGCGATCAAACTGGGTGCGTACGACTATATCGAAAAGCCGCTGTCCCTCGAAAATGTGACCCTCAGGGTGAAACATGCCTTGGATCAACACCGGCTCGAGCAGGAGAATCGCAACCTCCGCACCAAAGTCGAGCGGAAGTTCGAGCTCATCGGCCAGGCGCCGGTCATGCAGCAACTGAAGCAACTGATCGAAACGGCCGGCCCGACCAATAGTCGAGTGCTGATCGGCGGCGAAAACGGCACCGGTAAGGAATTGGTGGCGAGAGCCATCCATCAACACAGCCACAGGGCGACTCGCCCGTTTGTGGCGGTCAACTGTGCAGCCATTCCCGAGACCCTGATTGAAAGCGAGTTGTTCGGCCACGAGCGAGGTGCCTTCAGCGGAGCCACCACCATGAAGCGCGGCCAGTTCGAACAGGCCGACGGCGGGACGTTATTTTTGGATGAAATCGCAGACATGAGCTTGAGCACGCAAGCCAAAGTACTGCGGGCTCTCCAGGAGCAACAGTTTACGCGGGTTGGCGGGACCAAGCTGATCAAGGTCGACGTGCGGGTGCTGGCTGCATCGAATAAGGATTTGCTGCAGGAAATCGAGAAGGGAACGTTCCGTGAAGACTTGTTCTACCGCCTGAACGTGGTGCCGATCGTAGTGCCCACTTTGCGTGATCGCCGCGAGGACATTCCCTTGCTGGTGAAACATTTTCTGCGCGTGCATGCGGAAGAGCAGGGGTTGAAGATCAAGCAGGTGTCACCGGAGGCCATGGACGTGTTCATGCAGTATGAATGGCCGGGGAATATCCGTGAATTGCGGAATCTGATCGAGCGGCTGATGATCATGGTGCCCGGACCGGTCATCGAGGCGGCACATGCGTCCGTCGCGCTTCAAGTGCGTCCCCAAATGTCAGCCGCCCAATCGGCCGCCGGCGCCCAACCGGCCAATACCTTGCTGACCAGGCCGTACGATTCGCTTCGCGATGCGCGGAATGCCTTTGAAAAGGAATTTATTGCCCGCAAACTTCGGGAACATCATTGGAATATTTCCCGCACGGCGGAAGACCTCAAGATCGAACGCAGCCATTTACATCGGAAGATTAAGTTGCTCGATGTCGAGATGCGCCCCGAGATGTAACCGGGCTGCTGAAACAACTCCCCAACGTCGTTCTCGGCTCGAATCGATCCTCAACGTACCCCAGAGGGTACGCCTCCGGTTCTTTCTCGCCTGCGGCCTAGTTGGATGAGCTGTTTGAGCAGCCCTTCTCGTGTTGATGTCTGGCGGACTCACGAAGCGCCCCAGTGTGTGAGACTATTGTTGACCCGCTATCAGTTGGCTCGTTAAGATGCGACCCCAATGACTACTTATCGTGATGCCGGAGTCGATATCGATGCCGGCGATGAATTCGTCGAGCGGATCAAGCCGCATGTGCGGGCTACGTTTCGCCCTGAAGTGATGACGGATCTGGGCGGCTTCGGCGGCCTCTTTCGGTTCCAGGCCAATCGGTACCAGGACCCGGTGCTCGTGTCGGGGACGGACGGCGTCGGGACGAAACTCAAGATCGCCTTTCTGATGGATAAACATGACACGGTCGGCATCGACCTGGTGGCCATGTGTGTGAACGATATTGCCGTGAGTGGCGCGGAGCCCCTGTTCTTCCTCGACTATTTTGCCACCGGTAAACTGTCGATCGCGACGGCGGCGGCGGTGGTGAAAGGCATTTCCGACGGCTGCCGACAGGCCGGATGTGCCTTGATCGGGGGAGAAACGGCCGAGATGCCCTCATTTTACGGCGAAGGTGAGTACGACCTGGCCGGGTTTGCCGTGGGTGTGGTGGATCGGCCGAAGATCATCGATGGAAAGCAGATCGTTCCGGGTGATGTGGTCATCGGGTTGGCCTCGAGCGGTGTGCACAGCAACGGCTTTTC
>CAADGJ010000350.1 GCA_900696505.1 uncultured Nitrosospira sp. | reverse complement strand
GTGACCACGAGCACGAGCGACCACACGATCAACGAGAGGATGCCCAGCACGTTCTCCGGCGTGACCGCCAGTCCATGGGATTCGTGAAAGCATTCACGCAGGGCATACAGCGGGCTGGTGCCGATGTCTCCATAGACTACGCCCATGGCGGCAACGGTGAGGGATGCGGACGCGGATGAAGTCTGCAGGTGTTTCTGCATGTGCGGGACACCGGGTGCCGAAGGCCCGTCATTGAGGCGGCGTCCGGTGGCGAACGCGACTATACCATGTCCGACACATGAATGTTGGTACGGCAACACGTAGTTGGTATCGCAGGCGTGCCGTGCGACAGGCACGAGGGACGTTCCGGCCTGGAAGTTCCTCGAATCTTCTGCTAAATTCCGACCGGTCATCGCAAGGGCATCGCCAGCGCGCGCCCAACTCGTCCACTTCATCTGCCAAGAAAGCTGCAGACACCGGTCGGAGGGATCCGGCCGCGCCTCGCTTTCGGAAAGCCTGTTAGACGCCTATGACTGCCTCCACGACGCCGACTATTTCCGCCGAAGCCCAGCAGCGTATTGTCGATCTGCTCGCCAAAGAACTCGGCGTCACGTCACCGCAGGTGTCAGCGGCCGTGACCCTGCTGGACGGCGGCGCGACGGTGCCCTTTATTGCGCGGTATCGCAAAGAGGCCACGAATAACCTGGATGACACGCATCTCCGGACATTGGAAGAACGGCTGCTGTATCTGCGTGAATTGGAAGAGCGGCGGCAGACGATCCTGGCGTCGATTGAAGAGCAGGGCAAACTGACTGATGAACTGCGGCGCGCTGTCGAGCAGGCCGCGACCAAGCAAGCGGTGGAAGACATCTATCTGCCGTTCAAGCCCAAACGTCGAACCAAGGCGCAAATCGCACGCGAGGCCGGGCTGGAGCCTCTGGCAAACGCGCTGCTGGCCGAGCCCGCACTCGATCCCGAGCAGGAAGCCGTCAAGTATGTGAAGGTGGTGGCCGCGGCCGAGGGTGTCGAGGCGATCAACATTCCTGATGCGAAGGCGGCATTGGAAGGGGCCCGCGATATCCTCGTCGAACGATTCGCCGAAACCGCCGATCTCCTCGCTCTGCTGCGCACGAAATTGTGGAATGAAGGCATTGTGACCTCGACGGTGCTGCCCGGCAAAGAGACGGCCGAAGAGGAAAAGTTCCGCGATTACTATGCCTATGCTGAAAACATTCGCACGATTCCTTCCCATCGAGCCTTGGCGATGTTCCGCGGCCGGACGCTGGGTGTGCTGAAACTGGACCTCGGTCTGGGTGAGACGCTGGATGCTCAGGTGCCGCATCCCTGCGCCGCGCTCATTGCGGCCCACTTCGGCATTGAGAACAAGGGCCGGCGCGCTGATAAATGGCTCAACGATGTCTGTTACTGGGCGTGGCGGGTGAAAGTACATCTGCATCTCAGCACCGAGTTGCTGCTCCAGGTGCGGGAGGCGGCGGAAGCGGAGGCGATCAAGATCTTCGGCCGCAACCTCCACGAGCTCCTGCTTGCCGCACCGGCCGGTCCGAAAGCGGTGCTGGGTCTCGACCCCGGTATTCGTACCGGCTGCAAAGTCGCCGTGGTGGATGCCACGGGAAAACTTCTGGACACCACCACGGTCTATCCGCATCAACCGCGCAATGACTGGCAGGGGGCGCTGGCGACCCTCGTAGACTTGGTGATCCGGCATGGAGTGGAATTGATTTCGATCGGCAATGGCACGGCCAGTCGTGAGACGGACAAGCTGGCTATCGAAGTGATCAAGGTTGTCACCGAGCGAAAGCCGGAACAGAAGGTGGCCAAAATCGTGGTGAGTGAGGCGGGAGCGTCCGTCTATTCGGCGTCGGCCTTCGCGGCCGCGGAATTTCCCACGCTCGATGTCAGTTTACGTGGCGCCGTGTCCATCGCCAGACGGCTGCAGGATCCGCTGGCCGAGTTGGTGAAGATCGACCCCAAATCCATCGGGGTGGGGCAGTATCAACACGACGTCAATCAGCGGGCGCTCGCGCGGTCGCTTGATGCGACGGTCGAAGACTGCGTCAACGCGGTCGGAGTGGATGTGAACACGGCTTCGGCTCCACTCCTGGCGCGAGTATCCGGCTTGAATCGGGTCCTGGCGCAGAACATCGTCGAGTATCGAGATACGCACGGTCCGTTCCCCAATCGCACGATGATTCGCAAGGTTCCGCGCTTGGGCGAGAAGACCTTCGAGCAGGCGGCAGGATTTTTGCGGATCAATAACGGCGACAATCCCTTGGATCGTTCCGCCGTCCATCCGGAGGCCTATCCGGTCGTCGAGCGCATGCTGGCGCGTTTGAACAAAGGAATCGCGGAGGTCATGGGGAAGCCCACTGTGCTGAAAGATCTCTCGCCGGCAGATTTCACCAACGAGACATTCGGCTTACCGACGGTCCGGGACATTCTGACGGAATTGGAAAAGCCCGGCCGCGACCCGCGGCCTGAATTCAAAACGGCGACGTTTCGCGAGGGCGTGGAGTCACTCGCCGATTTGCAGGCCGGGATGGTGCTCGAAGGCGTGGTGACTAATGTCGCGGCGTTCGGCGCCTTCGTCGATATCGGCGTGCACCAGGACGGTCTCGTGCATGTGTCGGCCCTGGCGAACAAGTTCGTGAAGGATCCACACGAGGTCGTGAAGCCGGGCCAGATTGTCAAAGTGAAGGTGTTATCGGTCGATGTGGCCCGTCAGCGCATTTCGTTGACCATGCGTATGGATGATGCAGCGACGGCT
>CAADGJ010000349.1 GCA_900696505.1 uncultured Nitrosospira sp. | reverse complement strand
GTGTCTCCTTCCGGCAGGCCGAGCTCACGGGCTTTCAAGAGCCGCCGCATGATCTTGCCGCTCCGCGTTTTCGGCAGGGTCGGTAAAAATGTGATCTCCTTCGGCGCGACCACTGCGCCGAGACGAGACCGTGCAAAGCCGAGCAATTCGCGTTTGAGTGTGTCGTTCGCCTCGTAGCCGTCCTTGAGCGAGACGAAGGCT
Organism: uncultured Nitrosospira sp.; assembly: GCA_900696505.1. GTDB lineage: Bacteria > Nitrospirota > Nitrospiria > Nitrospirales > Nitrospiraceae > Nitrospira_A. Next base: position 5,095 of record CAADGJ010000349.1, on the reverse strand, counting down.
TTCACCAGTTCCATGGCGACGGGGTCTGGTTTGCCGATCACCGCGGCTTCGGCCACGGCCTTGTGCTCAATGAGCACACTCTCGACTTCAAAGGGACCGATGAGATGGCCGGAGGTTTTGATCACGTCATCAGCGCGACCCACGAACCAGAAATACCCGTCCTTGTCCTGCCTGGCGACGTCCCCCGTCAAATACCAACCGCCGGCGAAACACTTGCGGTATCGTTCCGGTTCATTCCAATAGCCCCGGAACATCGACGGCCACCCTGGTCGCAATGCCAACTCACCCTGCTCGCCAGGCTCGGTAATCAGCTCGACTTCTCCTGACTCGGTTTTTTTCACGATGCCGGCTTCAATTCCCGGCAGGGGGCGACCCATCGACCCGGGGCGCACATCCATAGCTGCATAATTCGCGATCATGATGCCGCCGGTTTCGGTCTGCCACCAGTTGTCGTGAAAGGGGCGGCCAAAGGCCTGTTCCCCCCAAAGAACCGCTTCTGGGTTGAGCGGCTCTCCCACACTGGCAAGAAAGCGCAGCTTCGGCAGATTGAAACGTTTGACCGGCGGCAAGCCGACTTTCATCATCATGCGGATGGCGGTCGGCGCCGTGTACCAGACGGTGACCTTCTGATCTTGCAGAATGCCGTACCAGCGTTCGGCGTCGAACTCGGCCTCGTCCACGATGCTGGTGACACCATTGGTCAGGGGCGCAATGATGCCGTACGACGTGCCAGTTACCCAGCCCGGATCTGCGGTGCACCAGAAGGTGTCGTCGTGGTGGAAATCCAGCGCCAGCTTTCCCGTCATATGATGGGCCACCACTGCGCCATGGACATGGACGGCGCCCTTCGGGGTCCCCGTCGTCCCGCTGGTGAAATGAAGCAGCGCCGGATCTTCGGGGGTGGTCTCACCGATCTGATAGTCGGCGGATGCTCGCTGAAGAAGCTGATCAAACTGATGCGTGCCGGGGTGCTGTGGCGCCGGCTGCTCCTCGTCGATCAACAGCACCTGTTCCAGCAGTGGCAGGGCCTCCCGAATGGCAGCGACCTTTCGTTGATAGAGCGAGGCGGTGGTGACCAGCACTTTGGCCTGGCCGATTCCGAGTCTGGCGCGGATCGGTTCGGGACCGAATGCGGAGAAGAGTGGGCAGAAGATCGCCCGGTGTTTCAGCGTGCCGAGTGCAGTAATGTACAGTTCGGGGATACGCCCGGTGAGGGCATAAACCCGGTCGCCCTTGGCGACCCCGAGTTGCTGCAGCACGTTCGCAAAGCGATTCGTCAGCTCATCCAGCCGGCGGTAGGAATAGTCGTCCACCCTGCCGGTTCTCCCCAACCATCTGATGGCCGTGTGTGCTGATAGCGGTCCGACTGAATGGCGAGTGACAGCTTCATGGGCGATGTTCAAACCTTGTCCCCCCGGAAGCCCGTCCAACTCCGCCCGTGCCTGCTCCCATGAAAAGGTTCGTCTCACGGTTTCATAGTCGTGGAGGTTGGGAATGACATCCCAGTCTCGTCTGGACTTGATGATCGGGTTCAAGGGCATGGTCAAGCTCGGCTTGCGAGATGAAGCTGCAAGGCATAGACCATCTTCTCGGGCGAAGCGGAACGGAAAGGCGCGAAGGGGAGAGCAGTATTGCGGCGGTCATGCCGGAGGCCGGCAAGGGGTGCTGTAGCATTTGTCGCCACTGACATGCGGAGACTCGGGGAGTATCGCGCCAACGCCGGAAGGAGAGGGCGATGCGTCAGGTTCGCTGACCTCAAGAGATAATTAATTGTGAATCCTTCTGGAGTGGCCTCACTCAAATGTAGAAGAGACACTTGGCCTGTCACAGAAAGGGAGACCATATATGACGATGCAGTCAACAGAAGTGGGGCGTGACCAATGTCCACGTTGCGGAGGGTTCATGGTGCCTGAGGAAATTCGCGAAGTCAGGCAGAGGGGGTGGCGTTGCGTCATGTGCGGCGAGCACAGCGATCCTCTCATCATCGAACATCGCCGGAAGATGTGTACGCCAGAAGGGGCCAGGCAACTAATCGCGAAAGGTGAGAAGGCCCGATTGAATTAAGTGCTCGGAGAGTGACCGCTGGACGCTGTTCGCGGTCACCAGCCCCCTGGGGGCCGACAATCCACTTGCCTGCACGAAAGTCTGGCCATAGTCGGCTAGTCGGCTACCGGAGGCGTTGTGCGACAGCCGTACGCCCTCGACTGTGGAAGAAGGCGACGGTTCTTCTTCCGACTTCACACTGACACCCAGGTATTGCTGTACGGTGGGCTGCTCGGTTCCCTTCCAGGCCTGTTGGCCTGTGCATTGCTTTCTCCCATCCTCATCATCAAGTCCGCTTTGCCGATGCGCTTCCCCGTGAGGTGGAGGCTGTCCGATTGGGAAGGCAGCTCCGGATAAGCGTCTCAGCGGGGAGCGTATGAGATCGTTGATGGAGGAAATGCGGAAGACCTCGTTCAAGAATTTACCTCCGCTTCAATTGAGGCGCTGCCCGAAAGTCTTACCGAAGAAGGCGCAGGACCAGGCTCTGGAGACGGTGTCCCGGCGGCGGAAATGGTATGGCCGGAACGACGTCAGGCGATCGTTTCAGACATGTCGAGGCCAGCATGGCGGTGCATAACGGCGAGGTCGCGGCGATCTTTGAGGAAATGGCCGACCTGCTCGAAATCGACGGCGCGAATCCCTTCCGGGTCCGGGCTTACCGCTTTGCCGCAAGGACGGTCCGCGATCTCACCCGAGAGGTGGCCGAGATGGTCGCTCGAGGCGAAGATCTTACGAACCTGCCCGGTATTGGCGAGGATTTAGCCGGGAAAATCCTCGAGATCGTCCGGACCGGTACCCTTGCCGCCCTGGAGACCCAGCGCAGCAAGACTCCCGCTACATTGACGGAGTTGCTGCGTATTCCCGGGCTTGGCCCCAAGCGCGTCCAGTCACTTATCCAAGCGCTGAACCTACGCGGGCTGTCTGATTTACAGCAGGCGGCGCTGGGGAAGCGCATACGCACCCTTCCCGGATTCGGGGAAAAAACCGAACAGCACATCCTCGAAGCGTTGTCCGCACGGACGGGGAAAGAATCTCGTCTGCAACTGGCTGTCGCCACGCCCTACGCCGAGGCCTTCGTGGCCTACCTGCGCCAATGCCCCGGGGTCGGTCGCGTCGTGGTGGCCGGGAGTTACCGGCGCGGCAGAGAGACCATCGGCGATCTCGACATCCTCGTAACGGGCCATGCAGGGCGGGCGATCTCAGACCGGTTTGTCCGGTACCCCGAGGTCCGCGAGGTGTTGGCTCAAGGCGAGACGAAGGCGAGTGTTCGCCTCCAGAACCACCTGCAAGTGGATCTTCGGGTGGTCCCCGACGAGAGTTATGGGGCCGCGTTGCTGTATTTCACCGGCGGTAAGGATCACAACGTTGTGCTGCGGCAGCTGGCCCAAGAGCGAGGGCTTAAACTCAATGAGTATGGGGTATTTCGCGGGACGGTCCGCTTCGCCGGTGACACGGAGGAATCGGTATATGCCGCAGTCGGCCTGCCCTGGATTCCCCCGGAGTTACGAGAGAACCGCGGTGAGATCGAGGCCGCGCAAGAAGGTCGTCTGCCGAAGCTTGTGGAAGTGCAGGATCTGGTGGGTGACCTCCATGCCCATACGACCGCAACGGACGGCCGGCATAGTCTGAGCGAGATGGCGGACGCGGCTCGGCGTCGAGGCCTCCGGTACCTCGCGATTACAGACCATTCCCGTCGGCTGGCAATGGCCAAGGGTCTTACAGCCACCAGACTGTCCGCCCAAATGGATGAGATCGATCGGTTGAACAAGGACTTCACGGACATTCGCCTGCTGAAAGGCATTGAGGTGGATATTCTTGAAGACGGAGCGCTGGATTTGCCGGATGACGTGCTCGGTCGCTTAGACCTGGTGGTCGGCGCGGTTCATAGTCACTTCAATCTTTCCAAGCCGAAGCAAACCGACCGCATTTTGAAAGCCATGGACCACCCGCATTTTTCCATTCTGGCCCATCCCAGCGGCCGCCTCATTGGTCGCCGTGAGCCTTACGACGTGGACATGTCGCGCATCATCCGGAAAGCGCGGGAGCGCGGCTGCTTCCTGGAGGTGAACGCCCATCGGGACCGGTTGGACCTGACGGACATCCATTGCCAGATCGCGCGCGATGAGGGTGTGCTGCTGGCCGTCAGCAGCGACGCGCACAGTATGGGTGACCTTGATGACAGGCGGTACGGTATCGGACAAGCGCGGCGGGGCTGGCTCCAAAAGTCGGATGTCCTCAATACGAGATCCTATGCGGAGCTGAAACGACTGTTGAGGCGCACCATGGAGACCTGACGATACGCCGGCGGGTGTATTGTGCAGTGAGTGACGGAGGCGGGATGAGAGGAGGCGGATGATGACGGAGCGAGCCGACCTACTGGCGAAAGCGTCGAAACCGGCGGAAGAGGCGTTACGCCTGCATGCCTACTATAAGGGGAAAATGCAGACGATGCCGAAATGTGCGATCCGGAGCCTGGAAGACTTTTCCATCTGGTATACGCCGGGAGTGGCGGCGCCTTGCAAAGCCATTCAAGCCGATCCCGACTTGATCTACGACTATACCAACAAGGCCAACACCATCGCGGTCGTGTCGGACGGAACGCGGGTCCTGGGACTGGGCGACATCGGCCCCGGTGCAGGATTGCCGGTCATGGAAGGCAAGGCGATGTTGTTCAAGTATCTGGGCGGTGTCGATGCCGTCCCGATCTGTCTCGCGACGAAAGATCCCGATGAAGTGATCCGGACCGTTCGCCTCCTCAGTCCGTCATTCGGGGCCATCAATTTGGAAGATATTGCGATGCCGAAGTGTTTCCGTATCCTTCGCGAGTTGCAGGCAACCAGCCAGATCCCGATCTGGCACGATGACCAACAGGGGACCGGCACGGTGCTCCTGGCAGCCATGATCAATGCGTTGACTGTGGTTGGAAAAGAAATGAGCCGGGTGCGTATCGCCATGATCGGCATGGGAGCGGCGAATGTGCCGACGTACCGCTTCCTGACCGCTTCGGGAGCTGATCCCTCATGCATCATCGCCTGCGACGCCGGAGGGATTC
>CAADGJ010000348.1 GCA_900696505.1 uncultured Nitrosospira sp. | reverse complement strand
CTAACTCCTTCGCTGTCTGCCGCACCAATCGCTGGGCATCGGCCACCCGGCTCATGTCGGCCTGCCGCACCAGGGCGCTGCCTCCACTGGACTGAATCCCTTCAGCCACCTGGTTGGCCTTCTCGGCATGCACATGGTAGTGGACCACAACGGTCGCGCCATCCCTGGCCAATCGTTCGGCAATCGCCCGGCCAATGCCGCTGGAAGCCCCCGTGACAATGGCGACTTTGCCCGTCAAAGGCCCCATTCCGGCACCTCCGCCTTAACCATGCGTTCCATTGAAGACCCCGTTCGCGCAATCGTTGTGGAATAGAAAGACGGTTGCATTGAGCCTGGACGGTCTGCGGCAGACAGCCCCGCAGCCTGCACACTGTATCAATTCACCTGAGCCGAGATCCAACGGCAATTCTTACGGTGCGCAAGATAGCAATCATCAGCGTGAGAATACTATGCGTAGAGGACGGGCGAGGAACGGACCGTTGTGTCTCCGGTCCGTTCCATTCGGTAGGGACGACGGGAAGTCGTCCGATCCGCTCTCGTGTTAATTTTCTTGAGGGGATTCAACGACAGGAAGGAGAGGCGTCTCTTATGGTTTTAGCCATCCAGGCTGATTATTCCACGTTCCGTGAGAGACAAATTCCGTGCTGAGTTTCCGTTCGCGTGGTTTCATTTCCCGCTCTCGTAGATAGTCCGGCAGCTCGGCCGCATCACCAGGGTATCCGACGGCGATCATCGCCACCGGCTCATGCCCCGCAGGCAGACCGAGGTCCGTACGAGCCTTCTCTATGTCGAAGCCTGCCATCTGGTGTGCGATTAATCCCATCGCGGTGGCCTGTAAGCACAAGCTCAGCGCCGCCATTCCCGTGTCATGCAACGCGTGCCTGTTTGGCGTGCCTTCGTCCTCGAAATTCAGCCGCGCCACGGAGAGCATCAGCACGGGCGCCCGGAACGCCCATTTTTTGTTGCCTTCCTTGAGACAGCCATACAGCCGGTCATACGCCACCGGGTCGGCCTTCGTGCCGACGCTGAAATGCCACGGCTGTTCGTTGTTCGAAGAAGGAGCCCATCTGGCCGCTTCAAACAGGCTTCTCAACTTCTCCGGTTCGACCATCCGTTCCGAATAGGCCCGCGGGCTCCAGCGTTGCCGCAGCACATCATGAATGGGATATTGGGTCTCAGCGGGCTTTTCCATGAACGATCCTTCCGTGAATTATTCTGTTGTGAGGGTGGGTGAGCCCAATGTGCGCACCACGCGTGCCGGATTGCCGACCGCGACACAATCGGCTGGGACCGAGTGCACGACCACGCTGCCCCCACCCACCACGCTCCGATCACCAATCGTCACACCGGGGAGAATCACCGCTCCGCCGCCGATCCAGACGTCATTGCCGATCCGGATCGGTCGCGCAGATTCCAGGCCCGACCGGCGTACCTCCGCCTCGAGCGGATGCTGCGCCGTGTAGAGCTGCACGGCGGGGCCGACTTGCACATCATTCCCGATATCGATAGGGGCACAGTCGAGAAAAATGCAGTGATAGTTGATGAACACGTTCCGGCCCAGGCGGATGTTGTAGCCGTAGTCGCACGTGAACTGCGGCATGATGACGGTGCCGTCTCCGACGGAACCCATAACATCACGAAGCAGTGACAGCAGGAGATCAGGCTCACCATCCGTGATGGCATTATAGCGAGCAAGCATCATCTGCGCGCGGCGACGCTCCATGGTGAGCTCAGCCGAGAATGCGCGGTACAGCTCGCCCGCCAACATATTGCATTTGTCGCGTTGTTCAGTCATCGCGTTCACGACGTCGCTTACGTGAGAGGGTCAGGCCGAACCCCGCATTCATCCAGGTGACGCAGGAGGTCGGCGGGATCATGGTAGGTACGGTACGCACCCGCCCGTTCCAATTCCTCTCGACCATAGCCGCCCGATAGCAGGCCAACTCCAAGGGCAGAGGCACGGCGGGCTGCCAGGAGGTCCCACACACTGTCTCCCACCACGATACACTTCGCAATGGGAACCTTGAGCTGTTCGGCAGCAGCGAGAAACAAATCAGGATCCGGTTTGGCCCGTTTCACCTGATCACGCGTCACCACCGGCGTGCCTTCAGGCAGCTTCAGCAATTTCAAGGTATGTTGCGCGCTCTGCAGCCGTCCGCTGGTCTCGATGGCAAAGGGCACACGACCAGCCGTCAGCGCATCCAGCAGAGCCTGCGCGCCGGGCAAGATGCGGAGTGATGGCGCCTGCCTCACGAACGCCTCCGCGTGGACTCGCTGAATGCGCTCCGCCTCCTCCTTCGAAACGGGACGACCGGTTTCGCGCAAGAGGGCATGCAACATGAGACCGCCGCTCATGCCGATTTGGCGATGGATCCTCCAGACCGGCAATTCGATGCCTGCGGCTTGAGTGGCTTCACGCCAGGCCAGCACATGTTGATAGACACTGTCGACCAATGTGCCGTCCAGGTCGAAGAGGAACGCGAGCCCGTCATGCTCATGCACCATAGCCATACCTGTCAGCTCTCCAACTTGGCGTCCATGGTGATGGTGGTATTCAGTAAGCGGGAAATGGGGCAGCCGGTTTTGGCCGCTGTGGTTGCCTTCTCCCATGCCGCATTGTCAGCCTTGGGCACTTTCCCCTTTACGTCCAGGTGAATGCCGGTCACGGTCCATCCTGCCTCAAGCTTCTCCATGGTGACCGTGGCGGTCGTCGCCAACTGGTCGGCCACGAGATTCGCCGCGCCCAATTGACCGGAGAGTGCCATGGTAAAACAACCGGCGTGGGCGGCAGCGATCAACTCCTCCGGATTCGTCCCTTTGCCGTTCTCGAACCTGGTACTGAATGAATATTGCGTCCCGGCCAACACACCGCTCTCGGTCGAGACCGTCCCTTTGCCGGTTTTGAGATCTCCCTGCCACTTTGCCGACGCATTGCGTTTCATGACCACCTCCGTTGTTAAGAATTCATCGTCAGAACGGCGCGAAAGCGCGCCTTGCCGCTCATCATCTGCTGATAGGCTTCCGGTGCGCGCGCCAGTGGATACCGTTCGATCATGGGCCGCACGCCGGTCATCGCGCTGAATCCCAGCGTGTCTTCAGAATCCTTCGCCGTGCCGGACGGCCAGCCCTGCACAGAGGCTCGTTTACCGATCAGCGTGATGGCATTCACCATCACCGGTTCGCCTGGCGCGGCCACGATGAGCAATGTTCCATTCGCACCCAGTCCGTCGACCATCGATGCGATCGCTTTGCTGTCCGGCGCGGTCGCCAGAACGACCCGGGCGCCGCCCAGTCGTTGAAGCTCCTCGGCTGGATTCACCACCGCGGCATCGAGATAGACCGCCGCACCGAGCTGACGGGCCAGCGGCTCCTTGTCTTTACCGCGGCCGACCGCCACTGTCTTGAGTCCCAGCTTCGAGGCATACTGAATGCCGAGATGTCCCAGCCCGCCGATGCCTTGCACGGCGACCAGGTCACCCGCCCGAGCACCACTGTGGCGCAAACTATTAAAGGTGGTAATGCCTGCGCAGAGCAGTGGAGCGGCCTCTTCAAACGAGAGTTCATCCGGCAGGGCAGCCATCGCTTGCTCCGGCACCACCACATATTCCGCCCACCCTCCGTCGTAGCTGATCCCGCAGACCTGCCCCGAACGGCAGAGAATAAAATCTCCCCGGCGACAGGCGTCGCACTGGCCACAATGGCCCCCGTGCCAGCCCACACCAACACGTTGACCAGGTTTCCACGCTGTGACAGCGGATCCCACCTCATCGACTAATCCGGCAATTTCATGCCCCGGGATACGGGGGAATTGCAGCCCCGGCCAATGCCCTTCTTTCACAAACATGTCACTGTGGCAGATACCACAGGCCTGGACCTTCACCCGCACCTGATCAGGTTTCGGTCTGGGAATATCTCGTTCCACCAGCTCCCATGCAGCTCCCGGAGCAGTGGCTTGTACAGCCTTCATGCGCGCCATCATGATGCCCTTTCTGAATACACGTATGTGGCACCGGCGTGGCGCAACCTGTCCTTAACGGAAAGACTGCCCCACGCCCTCTATCTTCTGCGACCACGTCCTACCCGGGAGCGTGAATCGATGAACGGCCGCTTCACTTCTCGACGTCGAAGCCGTCGTCTTTCCACCATCGCCACCCTCCCTCCAATTCCATGATCGGATAGCCCTGTCCCGCAAACTGCACCGCAGCGGTGGCGGCAAGATGGCAGACTTGCGAATAACAGTAGAGGACGTTGACCTTGTCCTTGCGTAGACCTTTGAGGCCCGCCCACTGGTCCTTGGGCAAACTGACCGCGCCGGGAATATGCCCTTCGGCGTAATCTTCGGCCGCGCGCACATCAACCACATTCACTTCTTTATTCTTCATCATCCGCTCCAGTTCGACCGGACCGGTGGTAAATGCCATTTTCGCCTCGAAGAACTCCTTGGCTTTGGCCGAGTCGTGCGCCATCACTGGTGTCGCCATGGTCATCCTCCCTCTGAATCGTGACGTGTGTATGCTGCTCGCGTCGGACTGGCCTCCCAGGCTCAAGCGGGACGCCAGCCTCACGGGTTGGCTTCTACCTTGTAACGTTAGAGAGTCTGGTGCCTCTATGCAAGCGCTGATCGCTCGCCTTTTGGATGGCTCATTGGAATTGTCGTCGAAACCGCCACATCCCGGAACCGAACAGCGCCCCGCCCAACAACAGCATGGCACCGACCGGCTTCCACAACAGATCCAAGCCGGCCCCCTTCAACATCACGCCGTAGGTGATGTCGATGTAGTAGCGAAGAGGGGAGAGGGTCATGATCGCCTGCACCCATTGAGGCATCGATTCAAATGGCGAGGTAATGCCTGACAACAACAGCATCGGGCCCACCAGGAAGAGCGCCATCATGGCCACTTGCGCCTGATTCTTCGCCAGAGTCGCCGCCATCAGCCCGAATCCGGCCGTCGTGAAGACATGCAAGGCAGTCAGCAGAAAAAAAAGTAGTGCCGATCCCTTCATCGGCACGTGAAACACGGGATGCAACACGCCGTACAGGGCCAGTGCGGTCGCGAGGAGAATCACCCCGGCCATGGCGAGCACTTTCGAAAACATGATCTGAAACGGGGACAACGGGGACACCAATAACTGCTCGACCGTGCCTCGCTCTTTTTCACGCACCAACGCGGCGGCCGGCAACAACACCGCGAAGAGCGTGATCATCCGCAACAGATGCGAAATGGACTGGAACCATCGTTCGTCCTGGGTCGGATTGAACCAGACACGATGCGCACTGGAGACAAGCGGCATGCTCATCTTCGTTCCGGACAGACCTGCAGAGGCCAAAGCCGTCTCGGTGCCGAACGGGACAGCAATGCGCACGGTATAGGCGGCGGCGGAAAGTCCCTGCGGCGCATTGGTAGTATCGACCAGCAGCTGAACCGCCGTTCGCTCCCCGCTCACGAGGGCTTCGTGGAATCTCGGAGGAACATCCAACACCACCATCGCCCGGCCCTGGTCCAGTTGCTGAAGCCCTTGGCGCGGGTCGTTGATCGTACCCACCACAGCAAAATAGGGGGGCTGAAAACGAGGAATCAGCTCTCGTGAAGAGGGACTTTGATCCTCATCATGCACCAGCAGCTCCGCATTGGTGAGCTGCATCGTAATCCCGACTCCGCTGACCAGCACTGACAGAGAAAATGAATAGATCAGGAATAATAACAACGG
>CAADGJ010000347.1 GCA_900696505.1 uncultured Nitrosospira sp. | reverse complement strand
GGTGGCGATGCCTACCCTGGTACGGATTACGTCAGCTACCTTGAGATGTTTGAAAACGATCCGCAAACGAAAGCCGTTGTGATTGTGGGCGAAATGGGCGGCGACCTCGAGGAGCGCGCAGCTGAATGGTATGGAGCCAAGAAGCGTCGAGTGAAGTTGATCGCCGTGGTGTCTGGATTCTGCCAGGAGAGTTTGCCCAAAGGAATGAAATTCGGCCATGCCGGTGCCAAGGAAGGCATGAAAGGCGAAGGGTCCGCTCGGTCGAAGTCCGATGCCCTCAAGAAAGCGGGAGCACTTGTGCCCCCTACCTTTGGCGCGCTTGGTCCCGCAATTAAGGAAACGTATGAGGAACTGCTGAAGTCCGGCCAAGTTAAGGCGCCAGTCGAGCCGACGGTTCTGCCTCGCTTACCAAAGACCGTTGAAGAAGCAATGAAGGCCGATGAAGTGATGGTTGCGCCACTCATTCGCACGACAATCAGCGATGACCGTGGCGATGAACCGTGCTACGACGGCTATCCTGCCTCCGAACTTATCAACAAAGGCTATGAAATCCCTCACGTCATCGGACTCTTGTGGGACAAACGCTTGATCTCGAAGCAGGAAGCCGAAATCATTAAGCGGATTATGATGCTCTCGGCGGATCATGGTCCCTGCGTAAGCGGCGCCTACGCGACGATTCTTGCCGCCTGTGCCGGTATCGGCCTTTCCCAGTCAGTGGCAGCCGGCATGATTATGATTGGTCCCCGTTTTGGCGGAGCCGTGACCGATGCCGGTCGCTTCTTTAAGTACGCAGTCGATAACAAGATGTCGGTCGATGAATTCTTAGCCTATATGAAGAAGAATCATGGTCCGGTTCCTGGTATCGGCCATCGTGTCAAGAGCCTGCGTAATCCGGACAAGCGGGTCAAGGAACTGGTTGGTTATGTTAAGAGCCTGAAGATCAAGACGCCTTGTTTGGATTTTGCACTTGAGGTGGAGAAGATCACTTCGGTGAAAAAGGATAATCTCATTCTGAACGTCGACGGGACCATGGCAGCTGTACTCGTCGATATCGGGTTCCCGGTTGATAGTTTGAACGGATTCTTCATCCTTTCTCGCACGATTGGCTTGATTGGCCACTGGGTGGATCAGAAGCGGCAAGATAGCCGCTTGATTCGGTTGTTCGATTATCTGGTGAATTACGCGGCCCCCAAACGCCGCGAAGTGCCGCCGCTGAAGTAGCGCAAAACGTGACGTGTTGTTTGCGAAAAGGATCCTGCTAGACAACCTCCTTCGCAGCGAACGAGTCGCGCAACCTATAGATCGTACTAACAGACGGAGAACCTACTATGTCCATGGATCTCGCCAAAGCGCTCTATGCCAAGATGCCGGAGGTTTTTGCAAAGGCCAGAAAGAAGTTCGGTCGTGGTTTGACGCTTGCCGAAAAGATTCTTGTCTCACATGCGGACAACTTTGATAGCCAGAATTGGGAACGGGGCAAGGCCATGCTCGCTCTCCGGCCAGACCGCGTGGCTATGCAGGACGCCACGGCCCAGATGGCCGTGCTGCAATTCATGCAGGCCAACAAGAAAAAGGCGGCGGTGCCCAGTACGATCCATTGTGACCATTTGATCCGTGCCGAAATGGGATCCGAGAAGGATCTCCTTCGCGCGCTCGATGAGAACAAGGAGGTTTATAACTTCCTCGCCTCAGCTGCAAAAAAGTATGGCATTGGGTTTTGGAAGCCAGGCGCCGGAATCATCCACCAGGTCGTTTTGGAGAACTACGCGTTTCCTGGCTGCTTGATCATTGGTACCGACTCACACACCCCGAACGGCGGTGGCTTGGGAGGACTGGCGATCGGTGTTGGTGGGGCGGATGCCGGCGAAGTCATGGCTGGGCTTCCCTGGGAAGTGCTGCATCCCAAACTGATCGGCGTGCGATTGACCGGAAAGCTGAATGGCTGGGCTTCCCCCAAAGACGTGATTCTCTATCTGTGTGGCCTCCTTACTGTAAAAGGCGGCACCAACAAGATTGTCGAGTACTTTGGTCCGGGTGCTGAAACCATCAGCGCCACGGGTAAAGGCACCATCTGCAATATGGGCGCAGAATTAGGCGCGACGACCTCCGTCTTCCCGTTCGACGAGAAGATGGTGGCTTACATGAAGATCACCGACCGCGTCGATCTGGCCACCTTCACGCAGTCACACAAAGATCTGCTGGTGGCGGATCCTGAAGTCGCTCAGTCACCTGAAAAATACTACGATCAAATTGTTGAGATCGATCTGTCAAAGCTGGAGCCGCACGTTGTCGGTCCCCACACCCCGGATCTGGCGCGGCCAATTTCAAAGTTGAAAGCTGAGGCGCAGGAAAAGGGATATCCGGTTGAACTGAAGGCGGCGTTGATCGGCAGTTGTACGAATTCCTCATATGAGGACATCAGCCGTTCGGCCCACGTGGCTCAACAGGCATTGAAGGCAGGCTTGAAGGCGAAGGCTTCATTTCTGATCTCTCCTGGCTCCGAACGCATTTATCACACGATGAAGCGGGACGGGTTTATGGATACGTTCGAAAAGCTCGGCGGAACCGTGTTGTCTAATTCCTGCGGCCCCTGCATCGGGCAGTGGAAGCGATCAGATGGAGTCAAGGGTCGTGCGGACTCCATTGTCAGTTCCTTCAATCGTAACTTCCCCGGACGTAACGACGGCATCAGCGAAACGCTGTCTTTCCTCGCCAGTCCCGAAGTTGTGACTGCCTACGCCATCACTGGTGATTTGGGTTTTGACCCAGTCAACCAGTCGGTTAAGGGGGCAGATGGGAAAGAGTTTAAGCTTCAGCCGCCCGTTGGAGAGGAATTACCAGCCAAGGGATTTGCGAAGGGTGAAGAAGGATTCGTAGCGCCCGCAGAGGACGGCTCGAACCTGACCGTGGATATTCCGCCGACCAGCGAACGGTTGCAATTGTTGCAGCCTTTCCCGAAGTGGGATGGTAAAGACTTCGAGAAGTTGCCGCTCCTGATCAAGACGAAAGGTAAGACTACGACAGATCATATTTCGCCGGCAGGGCCCTGGCTCAAGTTCCGAGGTCACTTAGACAAGATCAGCGACAATATGTTTTTAGGCGCCAATAATAGCTTTTCGTCAGAGCCTGGTAAGGGAACCAACGTGCTGACTGGTGAATCCAATCTTACGATGGCCCAAATTGCACGCGCCTACAAGGCCAAAGGCATCGGATCGATTGTCGTGGGAGACGAGAATTACGGGGAAGGCAGTAGCCGCGAACACGCCGCAATGTCTCCACGCTTCTTGAATGTCCGGGCTGTTATCACCAAGAGCTTTGCCCGCATTCATGAAACCAATTTAAAGAAGCAAGGCATCCTCCCGCTCACATTTGCCGATCCTAAGGACTATGAAAAGATCGAGCAAAACGATCGTATCAGCGTCGTGGACCTGGCCAATTTGGCGCCCGGCAAGCCCGTTACAGTGGTCATTCATAAGACTGGTGGTGATCTGAAGATTCAGACGAATCACAGCATGACCGCTCAGCAAATCACCTGGTTCAAGGCCGGATCAGCGTTGAATGCTTTGAACTAAACAATACAGCAAAGGGAGAAGCGCAATGGCAAAAGCAGATAAAATTATCTATACGAAGACCGACGAAGCGCCGATGCTGGCGACTTATTCGTTCTTGCCCATCATCAATGCCTTCACGAAAGCGGCTGGCGTGACCGTTGAGTTGCGCGATATTTCTCTTGCGGGCCGCGTGATTGCAGTATTCCCGGAATACCTTACTGCCGAACAGAAACAGCACGACGCCCTCGCCGAGTTAGGGGAGATGGCGAAGACCCCGGAAGCCAACATTATCAAGCTCCCGAACATCAGCGCCTCTATTCCGCAGCTCGTCGCGACGATCAAGGAGCTGCAGAGCCAGGGCTATAAGCTCCCAGACTATCCAGAGAATCCCAAGGACGATAAAGAGAAAGACATCAAGTCTCGCTACGATAAAGTCAAAGGCAGCGCGGTCAATCCAGTTTTGCGCGAAGGTAACTCCGATCGCCGAGCGCCATTGTCCGTCAAAGCCTATGCCCGGAAGCACCCGCATAAGATGTCTCCCTGGAGTCCTGATTCCAAGACCCATGTTTCTCATATGAAAGGCGGAGACTTCCGTTCGAATGAGAAGTCAATGACGATTCCGACCGCGACGACGGCGAAGATTGAGTTCGTCGGTGCCGATGGCAAGACCACCGTTTTGAAGGAGAAGGTCGCTCTGCAGGCTGGTGAAGTGCTCGACGCGACGTTCATGAGCGTCAAGGCGTTGCGCACGTTCTTGGAGGAGCAGATCGAAGATGCCAAGAAGCAGGGTGTCCTTTGGTCGCTTCATATGAAGGCGACCATGATGAAGGTCTCCGATCCGAAGATCTTCGGTCATGGCGTGACCGTGTACTACAAGGACGTATTTGAGAAGCATGCCGAGACGTTCAAGAAGCTCGGCGTCGATCCGGACAACGGTCTCGGCGACGTATATGCGAAGATCAAGTCCCTGCCGGACGACCAGCGCAAGGCGATCGAAGCCGACATCCAGGCGGTCTATCAGAAGCGCCCGCCGATGGCGATGGTGAACAGCGACAAGGGGATCACCAATCTTCATGTGCCGAGTGACATCATCATCGACGCATCCATGCCTCCCGTCATCCGCGACAGCGGGAAGATGTGGGGGCCAGACGGCAAGCTGGCCGATGTGAAGTGCGTGATCCCAGACGCCAGTTACGCGCCGATCTACCACGAGGTCGTCGAGTTCTGTAAGCAAAAGGGTCAATTCGACCCCCGCACGATGGGCACGATCCCGAATGTCGGGTTGATGGCCCAGGCAGCAGAAGAGTACGGTTCCCACGACAAGACCTTCAAGGCGCCAGCCAACGGCACCATCCGCATCGTGGATGCGAACGGCACGGTCTTGCACCAGCATCAGGTGGAAGCCGGCGATATTTGGCGTGCCTGCCAGGTTAAAGATGCCCCGATTCAGGATTGGGTCAAGTTGGCCGTTACGCGCGCTCGCGCAACAGGCGCCCCTGCCGTGTTCTGGCTGGACAAGACCCGCGCGCATGACGCGGAATTGATCAAGAAAGTGAACGCCTATCTTCCGAAGCACGACACGAACGGTCTGGAGATTAAGATTATGTCGCCAGCCGAAGCCTGCCGCTTCTCCATCGAGCGGATGAAGGAAGGCAAGGACACGATTTCCGTCACCGGTAACGTGCTCCGCGATTATCTCACCGATCTGTTCCCGATTCTCGAAATCGGCACTAGCGCCAAGATGCTCTCGATCGTCCCGTTGCTCAACGGCGGCGGCTTGTTCGAAACCGGCGCGGGGGGGTCGGCTCCGAAGCATGTGCAGCAATTCCAGGAAGAAGGCTATTTGCGTTGGGATTCTCTCGGTGAATTCCTCGCACTGGCCGCATCGCTTGAGCATCTGGCGAAGGTGGGCAACAATCCGGTGGCGAAGATTTTGGCGGATACGCTGGATCAAGCCAACGCGAAGTTCCTTGAGAGCAATAAGTCACCCGCGCGTAAGGTCGGCGAGATCGACAACCGCGGCAGTCACTTCTACCTCGCGCTCTACTGGGCGCAGGCGTTGGCGGCCCAAACCGCGGACAAGAAGATCGCTGAGCGATTTGCGAAAATTGCAAAGGATTTGAGCGACAACGAGAAGAAGATCGACGGCGAACTGCTTGCCGCGCAGGGTAAGCCCCAGGACGTCGGCGGGTATTACCACCCGAACGATGCGAAAGCCGCTAAAGCCCTGCGGCCAAGCGCAACGCTGAACGCAATCATTGACGCGATTGCTTAAGCGATCATGATTTGATCCGGTCAGGCGCAAGAAGGACCAACGTCCTTCTTGCGCCGCACCTTTTTACGATTGACGAGAAAGCCATGGCACAAGAAGACACCAATGTGATCGATCAGCCGGAAGTATTGCGCCACAAAATGGTGACCATTGAGATTTCCGGTAAAAAGTACGAAGTGCCGGAAGGTATTACGGTGATCAAGGCCTTGTGGCATACTGGCCAGGAGGTCGTGAGAGGCGCAGGGTGTCTCGGTGGTTTCTGTGGCGCCTGTGCAACATATTACCGCACGAAGGACGATCCGAAGGTTCGAACCTGTTTGGCTTGTCAGATGGCGGTTGAAGACGGCATGTCCTTTACCATCATGCCCCCGTTTCCAGCCCGCAAAGCGCTTTACGACATTCAGTCGCTTAAAGATCCCAAGCAAGACCTCTTCAATTTGTACCCCGAGGCGCCGCTCTGCAGAAACTGTAACGCTTGCACGGAAGCCTGCCCCCAGAAAATTGATGTGCGTGAAGGCGTCTGGAAAGCAGTATTTGGCGACTTCAAAAGCGTGTCAGAAATGTTTATGGATTGTGTCATGTGCGGCATGTGCACGCCCGTCTGTATTGCCGACATCGCGCCAAACCTGGTGGCCTTATATGTCAGCCGGGCCCAAGGAGCGCATTTTACCGAGAAGCCCCAGGGCCTTGATCTCCGCATTAAAGAAATTCAAGACGGTCGATTCAACGACGAGTGGAACAAAGTGCTCGCGATGAACGAACAGGAGTTGGCCGATCACTGTGCGACCGTAAAGTAATGCATTGTGCCGTTAGCCGGTTCTGAGCGCATGGCTCGGGTACTGTGCTCCGCGCTGAAAGTGAAACCATGGATATTCATGCACTCCAGCAGATTGTTCACCAAACCCGAGATGCTCGTCGCAAGCAGACCATTCCAAAGTTTTCCCCTGCCGACCGCGACCAGTTAATTCATAAGTATCACCCCGATTATCGGGCGAGTGCCTATCGGCCGATTCGATTTGGGCCCAATGCCGACGACAAAACCGTTGTCGAGCTGGCGGCGCTGCTTGAAGGCGATAGCTCTATCCCCGAGCATCTCGACTTGACACCTCAATATACGGCCGACGTCCTAGTTATTGGCGGCGGGGGAGCAGGGTGTGCGGCGGCACTTCACGCTCACACATCCGGTGCGAAGGTGATCCTGGCAACAAAACTTCGTCTTGGCGATTCCAACAGCGTGATGGCTCAAGGAGGCATGCAAATCTCCGTTGCCCCCGAAGACTCTCCGGTCACACATTTTCTTGATACCCTCAAGGGCGGACACATGCAGAACGACCATGAGCTGCTCAAGGTCATGGTTGAAGAGGGGCCATCCATTGCCAAATGGCTGATTGAACTCGGGGTACTCTTTGACCGGCAAGCCGACGGCAATTTGCATGTCAAAAAAGGTGGAGGAAGCTCGAAGCCGCGTCTTCTCACCTGCTCGGACTACACCGGCCTCGAAATCATGCGGGTCCTGAAGGACGAGGTGCTGAACCAAAAGATTCAGCTACTTGAGTTCTGTGCAGCTGTCGAATTATTGAGCGATGATAACGGTCAGTGCACCGGAGCCATATTTAAGGATCTCGACAACCACCGTCATGTCATTGTCGCCGCCAAGTCGGTTATTCTGGCCACCGGTGGAATCGGTCGCTTACATATCCAGGGATTCCCAACCAGCAATCACTACGGTGCTACCGGTGACGGGTTATGCCTCTCGTATCGGATGGGAGCCAAGCTTGACCATATCGATACCTTTCAGTATCACCCATCAGGCGCGGTGTACCCTGAGCAGTTGATCGGGGCTCTGGTCACGGAAGGTATTCGGTCAGAGGGTGGCCATCTTGTCAACGCCAAGGGAGAGCGGTTTGTCAATGAGTTGGACACTCGCGATGTCGTCTCCTCCTCGATCATTCGGGAGTGTGAGGAAGGTCGTGGTATTCGCACGATGTCAGGTCGGATCGGAGTGTGGCTGGATACGCCGTTGCTTGATGCGGAGCATGGCCCCGGGACGGTAGAGAAGCATTTCCCTGCGATGATGATGCAGTTCGAACGGTTCGGAATCGACATCAGTAAAGATCCCGTGCTTATCTACCCCACCTTGCACTATCAGAACGGCGGAGTGAAGATCGATGCGAACTCGGAAACCAACGTGAAGAACTTGTTTGTCGCGGGAGAAGCATCCGGAGGACTGCATGGGCGAAATCGATTGATGGGCAATTCCTTGCTTGATCTGATGGTCTTCGGTAAACGTTCGGGTTTAACCGCCGCATCACGTGCCGGATCCATGTCTCAAGGAAAACTGACGCTGAACCATTTGAAGCGGTTTCGAGCTGAGGCGAAGAAGCATGGAAATTCCAGTGGAGTTATTTCTCCCATGATTCTTCCCGCCTATACCCGCAAAGAACCAGAGCGTACCGCTACCAAATGATCGTAGGTTTTCACAGCCGAACATCACTGGGTTTCTGCGCACACTATGTCGTTTTTCATAAGCCACTAGCTCGTATGAGGATTCAATGAACGTTCATGAGTTTCAGGCCAAGCAGTTATTTGCACAGTTTGGGGTGCCAGTGCCGCGTGGAAAAGAAATTACCTCGCCGGAAGGAGCGACTGCGTGGGCCAATGAACTAAATACCCCTGTGTTTGTCGTAAAGGCTCAAATTCATGCGGGCGGACGAGGGAAAGCCGGTGGTGTCAAGATCACGAAAGATAGGGGTGCCATCGCAGGGCTCGCCAAAGAATTGATCGGGAAGACTCTGATCACGCATCAAACGGGACCGAAAGGCAGGACAGTCCATCGGTTGCTTCTTGAAGAAGGTGCGAATATCGCCAAGGAGCTCTATCTCAGTATTTTGGTCGATCGCGATACCGGCTGGCCCACCTTTATTGCCAGTACTGAAGGTGGCATGGAGATCGAAGAGGTCGCCGAGAAAACCCCAGAAAAGATTATTAAGGAAGCGATTGATCCGGCTGTCGGATTTCAAGGGCACAATGGTCGCAATGTGGCCTTCGCCTTGGGGCTTCAGAGCATGGAGCCGGCCGTCATCAACCCGTTCGTGCAGATGCTCGGTAATCTTTATCGCCTGTTCATGGAGAAACATGCCGCGCTCGTCGAAATCAACCCCTTAATCATCACCAAGGAAAAGACACTGGTGGCGTTGGACGGGAAGGTGTCGTTTGACGACAACGGAATTTTTAAACATGAAGATGTGCAGAAAATGCGGGATCTCAATGAAGAGGACCCGTTGGAGATCGAGGCCACGGCGAATAATCTCAATTATGTAAAGCTTGATGGCAATATCGGCTGCATGGTGAATGGCGCAGGTCTTGCGATGGCGACGATGGATGTGATCAAGCTGGCCGGCAGTGAACCTGCCAATTTTCTAGATGTGGGCGGCGGGGCCACGAAAGACACGGTAGCGGCAGGCTTCCGAATTCTGCTGAAGGACCCGAACGTCAAAGGTATCTTTATCAATATATTCGGCGGCATTGTCCGGTGCGAACGTATCGCGCATGGCGTGATCGAAGCGGCGAAAGAAGTGAAGATTACGGTGCCCTTAGTGGTTCGCCTCCAAGGTACCAATGCAGATGAGGGACGGAAACTGTTGGCAGAGTCTGGACTCAAGTTAGAGGTTGCCAACGATCTGTGGGAAGCAGCGCAGAAAATCGTCAAACTGACCGGCAAGGCGGCGTAAAGGAGAAGACCGTGAGCATTCTCGTCAACAAGAATACACGAGTGGTGGTACAGGGAATCACGGGGAAGGAAGGATCTTTCCACGCATCGCAGTGCAAGGCTTACGGGACGAAGATGGTCGCTGGAGTCACCCCCGGCAAGGCAGGCCAGGAAGTTGAAGGGATCCCTGTCTTTAATACGGTAGCCGATGCGGTGAAAAAGACCGACTGCGATACCTCTCTCATTTTTGTGCCCCCGCCCTTCTGTGCAGACGCTATCCTGGAAGCTGCCGATGCAGGCGTGAAATTGATCATCTGCATTACCGAAGGAATTCCCGTCAATGATATGGTGAAGGTGAAGCGGGCACTACATGGACGTGATGTGCGCCTTATCGGGCCAAACTGTCCTGGAGTCATTACGGTCGACGAAGCGAAAATCGGTATCATGCCTGGATTCATCCATAAGCGCGGGGTGGTTGGAGTCGTCTCGCGCAGTGGGACCTTAACGTATGAGGCGGTGCACCAACTCTCTACGTTAGGACTTGGTGAGACGACGTGTGTGGGTATCGGTGGAGATCCAGTTAATGGCACCGGCTTCGTGGATGTGTTGCCACTCTTTGGGAAGGACCCCGAAACGCAGGCTGTGGTTATGATCGGGGAAATTGGTGGCGACGCGGAAGAAAAGGCGGCAGAATACATTAAACAGCACGTGAAAAAGCCGGTTATCAGCTTTATCGCCGGTATCACGGCGCCTCCTGGTCGCCGTATGGGACATGCTGGTGCGATTATTTCTGGTGGTAAAGGTACGGCAACAGAGAAAATGAAGGCTCTTGAATCCGCTGGAGTTCGAGTCGTCAAGAATCCTGCCGAAATTGGGCATGCGGTGATGAAGGCACTTGGCCGGTAACTCATCTCCAGTATGTATCCACTGAAGGGCGTCGGACCGGTCCGACGCCCTCTTTGTTTTTAGCGACGTGTGCAGCTGTATGGGTGAATCACTGGACGCCTTCGAATTTTGACGCCCATGTCAGAATCTTCCCTTTTCCCTCCATGCCAGACGTGGTACTGTATGGCGCCCAGCGTGAGGCGATTAACCCTCGAACGTTGGCCCGCCTGATCGGATCTGGTTTCTTTCCGGAGCCGCAACCGTCCGGTAAGGGTCCGAACTGTCCATGAAAGGACGCCACTATGCTCGTGTTTCTCATACATGTGCGTGATCCTCAGTTCTACGCGCTTCCGGCCAAGACGCGAGCGAAGAATGGCCGTATTCGGGTCATGGGGTTCCCGCCGATCGGCATTATGTCTCTCTCGGCCGTCCTTAAACGGGCAGGTCACGAATGTGTCATGTTCGATCAGGCGCACCCTGAGACACCGAACGAATTTATCATTGAAGAAATAAAGCGACGAAAGCCGGCGCTCGTCGGGATGAGCTTTCTCAGTACGACGAGTTATCCTTACGCGAAGATTCTCGCCCGCCAGATTCGCGTGGCGGATGGCTCGGTGAAGCTGGCCTTCGGTGGCGTATTTGCCAGCCTGAACGCGGGCCTGGTCAAGTTGCAATGTCCGGAGGTCGACTTTGTGTGCCGCGGTGACGGGGAACAGTTGCTCCTGGATTTGCTCGACCATATCGACGACCCCAAGGATGTGGCTGGCGTGACATGGGCGAAAGACGGAAAAGTCATCAATAACCCGAATCGGGCCATGGAGCGACATCTGGACCAATGGCCTTTCCCGGATCGGGAAAGTTTAGAGCTAGACTTCGTCGAATCCATGCCGTTGGACGTCCCAGCAGTCCTGTCCATGGAGCGCTTTACGACCATGCAGACGTCCCGAGGTTGCCCATGGCCCTGCGTATTCTGTGATATTCCGATCTTCAACGAAGGCAAATGGCGAGCGCGCAGCGCCCAGCATGTCGTCGACGAGCTGAAGTTTTTAGAAGCAAACGGGTACGGCTCGGTTTATTTCGTGGACGATCACTTCTTACTGCAGCCGAAGCGTATTGATGCAATTTGCAATGGCATCATTGATGCCAAGCTTTCTATTCAATGGGGAATTGAAGGCCGCGTGGATTCGGTCGCACAGCATCTGTTTCCCGCCATGGCGAAAGCCCATTGCCGAACGGTGATGTTTGGCATCGAAAGCGGGAGCCAGAAAATTCTCGATCGTTTGCAGAAGGAACAGACGTTGGCCGAGGTAGAGACTGCAGTGAGAAATGCTAAAAAAGCCGGCATTGAAATTGTCCACGGCTTTTTCACCGTAGGAAATCCTGATGAGACTGTGGAGGACATGGAAAAAACATTCGACTTCGCGTCGAAGCTTCCATTGGATACGTTTGGATTCAATCGACTGTGTGTCTATCGGGGGACGCCCTTGTGGCAGGAGTACATCAAGCGTGGATTGGTGAGTGATGCTAAGGATTGGTACAAATATTTTAAGTGTTCGGAAATCGATCCTACATGCTTGCCAGGCGCGACCATCAATTCGGTCCGGCAGGAGGGGCTTAAGAAACTGTTCATCTACAAGCTTACCCGCTATCCAATTCAGACGTTCAAGTTGCTCCGCCGATTCTTGCGCTATATGCCATTCCGCGATGTTGCCTATCTCATCATCAAGCCATTTCTGGGGCAGAAGAAGGGGGCAACTAAGGCAGAGGTGCTCTCACGCGCCGTGGAACATGCGGAGATGAAAGATGCGGCTGCGCAGCTGACGCAGTTGAGTGATGAATTATTGCATAGCGTGCTGGAAGAATCGAAAGCGGAGCGCCAGCGCATTCAGCAGGAAGCCGAGAGCTCTCGGGAGTTGCCCATGATTTCAGCCCGGTAGTGTCCCGACATTCATGATCTTCAGCAGTTGATCTGCCCACATCCAGGGTGAGCCTTCGTCCTCATGTTTGCAGTAGGCGTAGCAATCCTTCCCATTCCGTCTCGTCTGTAGAAAGTATTCACCCCACCGCGTTAAGTCTTTGTTCGAATATTGGCTGCGGCGCAGACGGGCGTAAAGGAAGTCAGCCGTGTCTCGGTATTCCGCGGGTCGATCATCCGTTTCAACAGCCGCCCACGCGACGCGAAACCGGCGCAAGAGGTTTTCCACCGTGGCATGATTCCAGCTGTCATGCCGGAATTCCATGACCCAGCGATACGCGGGGGGCAGGCCTTGCAAGAATTCAGCTAGGCGGTCATCGTTTCGTTTGAAATTGGGAGGCAGTTGAAGAAGGATGGGGCCTAGCTTCTGTTTCTCGGCTAAGGGAGCGAGATGCTCCAACATGGTGTGAAGAAAGGACGCCGCATCGGGCCTCAGTCGCTTCACGTGGGTGATGGTACGATGTGCCTTTACTGAAAAGACAAAATGAGCCGGAGTCTGCTCAATCCATTTTGTCACTGCCGACAGGGTAGGCAGCCGAAACCATACTCCATCCAGTTCGACTGTGCGGTATCGCGTTGAATAATACTCCAGAAATTGTGCTTGCTTGAGCGTTGGAGGGTAAAATCGAGTCGGCCCCTGCCATGGCTTATAAGAATACCCTGACAAGCCGATGCGGACAGTCGCCATAGAGACCTGACCTTGCTTCGGCGAGACACGTTCTTCACCGAGGTAAACTGCTACCTGCCTAGACTGATGTGTCCGGCAACACGCTTGAGAAAAGCCTGCAATTCAGTTTGGAGCATCCCCAGCGTGAATGCAATCGCGAGGCTATCGGCCATGCACCTATCGATTGGCATCGAAGCACGAAAAAGCCATCATCAATGCGAGTGCATTCTCAGGTCTTGAGTGGTTTAGTGAGGAGACGCTGTTTGCGGCTCGCATGCCATTCAGAAAAGGCAAGCGGCCGGTGCGGGAGCCGCAACCGACCGCTTGCGAGCACGGGAATACGGGTTTTGGATTAGGTTCCCATTTCCCACGAAGCCAGATACTTCACCTGCTCTTTGGTGAGTTTGTCGATCGACACACCCATGCCGGCGAGTTTGAGGCGGGAGATCTCTTTGTCGATATCCGCCGGCACCGGGTACACCTTCTTCTCCAGTTTCTTGTAGTTTTTCACGATAAACTCCGCGCCCAGCGCCTGGTTGGCGAAGCTCATGTCCATGACGCTGGAGGGGTGACCTTCAGCGGTCGCCAAATTCACGAGGCGTCCTTCTCCAAGGAGGCTGACGCGACGGCCATTTTTCAAGGTGTATTGATCCACTCCGGAGCGCACGGCAAGTTTCTTCTTGCTGAGTTTCTCAAGCGCGGGGATGTCCAATTCAACGTTGAAATGTCCGGAGTTGCATACGATCGCTCCGTCTTTCATTGCTGCAAAATGTTCACCGCGAATGACCTTGAGATTACCGGTGACGGTCACGAAGAAGTCTCCGAGCGGCGCAGCTTCGTCCATGGGCATAACGCGAAATCCGTCCATGACCGCTTCGAGCCCCTTGAGTGGGTCGATTTCCGTCACGATCACATTGGCACCCATGCCCCGCGCGCGCGTGGCGATGCCGCGTCCGCACCAACCGTAGCCGGCCACAACCAGCGTCGAACCACAGACCAACCGATTGGTGGCGCGAACGATGCCGTCCATGGTGCTCTGGCCCGTGCCGTACCGGTTATCGAACATGTGTTTCGTGTCCGCGTCGTTCACGGAAATGACGGGGAACTTCAATACTTTCTTCTCGGCCATGCTGCGAAGCCGAATGACGCCGGTCGTGGTTTCTTCGGTTCCACCAATGACATGGCGAAGCAGTTCTTTTCGTTTTGAGTGTAAATGGGAAACGACATCGGCGCCGTCGTCCATCGAAAGGTGGGGCTTGTGAGCGATGGCCGATTCAATGTGCCGATAATAGGTCTTGTTGTCCTCCCCCTTGACGGCAAAAGTCGGGATGCCTTCGTGTTTCACCAGGGCGGCTGCGACGTCATCCTGCGTGCTGAGTGGGTTAGAGGCGCAGAGGCGAACGTCGGCCCCTCCGGCCTTGAGCGTCTTCATAAGATTGGCGGTCTCAGTCGTGACATGGAGACAGGCGGTTGCGCGAATGCCTCTAAACGGCTGCTCCTTTTCAAAGCGTTTTCGAATCAATCGCAACACCGGCATTGTGGCTTCGGCCCATTCGATCTTCAGTTTGCCTTGATCCGCCAGGCCCATATCTTTCACGTCGTAATCCACTGGTTCCTCCTCCTGTGTCGTGAGTGATGATTGATCTTCGATTGCAGAAAAAAGGGGGCGGGCTTACAACCCGCCCCCCTCGGCTGGTATCACGCGTGACGGGACCTTAGAGGCCCGCATCCTTACGCAAAGCTTTCGCTTTGTCGGTCTTTTCCCACGTAAACTCCGGTTCGTTGCGACCAAAGTGTCCATAGGCGGCCGTCTTCCTGAAAATGGGCCGACGCAGTTTCAAGTGGTCGATAATCCCGCGCGGGGTCAGCGGGAAATGTTTCCGCACCAACTTATCGAGGCTTTCGGGAGCCACCTTCTCCGTGTCTTTGGTGTCGACCAATACCGAGACTGGATCTGCGACGCCGATAGCATAGGCCAGCTGGACTTCGCATTTCGAGGCCAGCCCGGCGGCAACAATGTTCTTGGCAATATAGCGAGCCATATATGAGGCTGAGCGGTCGACCTTGGATGGGTCTTTGCCCGAGAACGCACCTCCGCCGTGGCTGCCATGTCCGCCGTAGGTGTCCACAATGCTCTTGCGTCCGGTCAAACCGGTGTCACCCATAGGACCGCCGACGACGAATCGACCGGTAGGATTGATATGATGTTTCACGCTGGTTGCGTCGTACAGGCCTTTCGGCATGGAGGGCTTAATGACGTATTCCATCAGATCTCGCTCGATCTGCTTATTGGTCACATCCGGGCTGTGTTGCGTGGAGACGACGATGGTATCGATACGGAAGGGCTTGCCATCCTTATATTCGACTGTGACTTGGGATTTGCCGTCGGGGCGGACCCACTTCAAGATTTTTTTCTTCCGTACTTCAGCCAGACGTTTCGTCAAGCGATGGGCCAAAACGATCGGCATGGGCATGAGTTCGGTCGTTTCGTTGGTCGCATAACCAAACATCAGTCCCTGATCGCCCGCCCCGCCGGAATCGACTCCCATCGCAATATCGCTGGATTGTTGATGGATAGAGGTCAGGACTGAGCACGTATTAGAGTCGAATCCCCAGGAGGCGTCTGTATATCCGACATCCTTGATCACGTCTCGGATGATATCGGGAATCTCCACATAGGCTTTCGTAGAGATTTCGCCGGCGACGAAGGCGATACCGGTTGTCAGGATGGTTTCACACGCGACTCTCGATGTCTTGTCTTGGGCGATGATGGCGTCTAGAATTCCATCTGAAATCTGATCGGCGATTTTGTCCGGGTGTCCTTCAGTGACCGACTCAGACGTAAACAGGTAGTTATGTCTCATTGTTCCCCCTGGAAGTGAAGTGATTCGAGGATGCGGTGGTTAGAGTTAGGCGGCACAACGACCGAGCGTGGAAGATGCTGCACGTGCACAGATAAGGCAACCCCGCAAAAACGCTACGGCAATAGTAGCTGACCGGGTGGTTTTTGTCTACCGTTCTGACGGAATTGATAGCGTCTTTCGCGAGACTCGGGTCTTGCTTGACAGCTCTTCGAGACGACTTGTAAGATAGCTTACTTTTCGCGTATTTGGAACATTTTTCATCAAACGCTCTGCCCCGGCACTCCCAACCTCGTGGTATCGGCCTGCATGGATGCAGGGTCCCACACGCAGCTCGTCATTCGTTATGATGATGGGATCTGTATGACGGCCAGGTCGAAGCAGCGAGGTGTGTGGATTCATGAAGGATAAACCCGACGCAGCATCAGAGATGAGCGCCTCCGGCCCTTCCACGTCCGGCCTCGGGTGGGAAGAGTTTTCGCGCGAAGTCGTAGACTTTTTCGCTTCCATTAAGCTGGCGATGTTCCTGTTCATCGTGCTGGCCATGACGGCGACCATCGGCACAGTGATCCAGCAAGGTGAGCGTCCGGAAACATACGTGCAGGAGTATGGGGAAGAGGCCTATCGATGGTTTCTTCGTCTGGGCTTTACGGACGTCTATCACACCTGGTGGTTTACCGGTCTCTTAGGCCTTCTCTGCGTCAACTCGCTGACCTGTTTCCATAAACGATTTCCCAGCGTCTGGCGCTCCATGCGTCAGGATAAAGTCAGTGTTTCCTTGGCATTCATTCAAGGGATGAAGCAGCAGACCACCCTCTCGCTCAATCAACCGAAAGAAACAGTTGCGGAATCCCTGGTCAGGCTTTTTGCGGAAAAAGGCTACAAGGTGCTGGCTAAGAGTGATCCCGGCGAGGTCACCGTCTATGCGACCAAAGGAATCATGGGCCGGGTCGGCGCGCATGTCGCCCATCTAAGTGCGACAGTGATTGTCCTTGGGGGGCTGCTCGGCAGCTATTACGGCTTTTCCGAGTTCGGCGTGTGTCTAGAGGGGCAGACGTACCATATACCCAGAGGAAACTTTGACCTGCGGGTCGATAAGTTCTGGATCGACTATCACGAGAATGGCTCCGTCAAGTCCTACAACAGCACCTTGACCGTCATCGATCAAGGCGCTCCGACCATGACGAAGACGATCACGGTCAACGACCCCTTGGTCTATAAGGGAATCTGGTTTTACCAGTCCAGTTACGGGGATGCCTGGGACCAAATCGAGGCCGCGCGGATCAATATTAAGGATAAGGCGTCGGACAAGGTTGTGGCGACGGTGGATTTGGAGTGGAATAAGGAAAAAGCGGTCGAGGGTCTTCCGTTGAAAATGAAGATGACGGACTTCGTGGCCGACTTCGCGTTCAATTCGACTGAAAAGAAGGTCTTTTCCAAGACCGCCGAACATAGCAATCCTGCCATTCGTCTGGCGGTTGATGAGCGCAGCACCGTGCAATCGACCCCCTGGGTGTTTTATCATTACCCCGACCTGTTTGAGATCAAGGATTCCGCCTATCAGTTTGAATTTATCGGGTATCAACCGAAGAAATTCACCGGTCTGCAGATTGCCAGGAATCCGGGCATCATGATGGTATGGATCGGGTGTACGATGTTGGTGGTAGGGATGACATTGTCATCCCTCATCTATCACCGGCGGCTGTGGGCGAGGATTCTTCCCGGCGAATCGGGCGTGACGGTTCATTTGGGCGGAACCACGCACAAAAGCCAGATCGACTTCCAAAAAGAGTTCAAGAAATTGACGGAGAAGATTCAAGCCAAGACTTCTTCTTAAAGCCCGTTTCAGCGCCGTTGACGGATATTCCATTCAGGACGACGCTGCACTCTACGATAGACGGAGGCCCGTATGATGCGATCATTGTTTTTGTTCGATATGACGTTCTGGCTCTATCTCGCAGCGCTGGGCCTCTATGTCGCTTATCTCTTCGCAAAGCGTCCGGCTATGCAGATGGCTCCGGCGGGGCATCCCATTGAGAACCTGGAAGACCGTGACGGGGCTTGGGCGACTCAATTAGGACAGGTGGCTACCCTGGTCACCGTGTTTGGGTGGGTGCTCAATACCATGGCCCTGATGACCCGGGCGTTCGAGCGCATGGAGCATTCCGGGACCTTTGCCCCCTGGTCCAATCAATTTGAAGCCATGGCCTACGTTTCGTGGGCGATCATTCTCGGCTACGTGCTTCTGGAGTTTCGGTACCGGATCAAGGCTGTCGGAGCGTTTGTGGTGGGGATCGGGTTTATCGCGATGGGCGCAGCGTCGCTGCTGCCCTATCGCTACCAGACGGCAGAACCGCTGGTGCCGGCGTTAAATAGTTATTGGATCTACATCCATGTATCCGTAACCCTAACCAGCTATGCGGCATTCGCCATGGCCGGCGGGTTGGGGTTGATGTATCTGTTCAAGGAACGGGCGGTGAATCGGGGCAGTCAGTCCCGTTTCTATGCGGCCTTTCCAGACCTCGAAACAATCGATGAACTCGGGTATAAGGCCATTATGTTGGGCTTCCCGCTACTGGCTTTCGGCATCATTCTCGG
>CAADGJ010000346.1 GCA_900696505.1 uncultured Nitrosospira sp. | reverse complement strand
CAATTAGCGGTGCACACGGTGGGCGGAGTGGTCACGCCTGCCCAGCCGCTGCTGACGGTTGTCCCGCAGGACCACCCGGTCGAAGTGGAAGCGCAGCTCGAAAATAAAGACATTGGATTTGTGAAGGAAGGCCAGCCGGTTGAACTCAAGATCGAAACGTTTCCGTTTACGTTGTACGGGACGATTCCCGGAAAGGTGTTGACCGTCTCCGACGATGCGGTACCGTTAGATAAAGAAAAAGGCGGGCTAGTCTATGTGAGCCGGGTGAGTATGGATCGAGCCACGATGCAGGTAGACGGGAAGCAGATTCACCTGTCGCCTGGTATGGCTGTCATGGTGGAGATTAAGACGGGACAGCGGCGGGTGATCGAGTTTTTGCTGAGTCCGTTATTGAAGTCGATGAAAGAGAGTTTGCGGGAGCGGTAGGCAAATCCATGCACAAATAATGGTGCAATGATCCTTCAGGAAGAGGGTTTCTCATGAAGCAAAACAGACGAATGTTAAGCCTATTCGTGATTGCCGGCCTGTTGTCGCTGGCTTTGATTGCCCCCACCGGCGCGGGGCTGTTCGGAAAAGATGAGACAGTAGGGGAGCGGTTCCGGAAAGCCATCGAGAAAATCAAGCAGAGTTGTGAAAGCCGGAAGCTCGCCCGAGGGGAAGTGTGTGGAGAGGTGGCCAAGCTCAAGCCAGCAGATCCGTTGGCGACCGAAGAGGGACGGTTTGCTCATTCGATCAAGATCCCGAATCCTGTGCCGGAAGACAGCGGATATAAGCCAGGGATGACGAGCCAAGAGTATTTTGAGCATCTCTGCAAGAGCGAAGCAGGAGAATTTATTTATAAGACCGTGGAGAACGTTGAGGGGCTTTACATAATGCGACCGCGACAGGAGGCCACGGATTGGGAATTAGAACACTTGTATGCACTTGAGGATCCTTATGGGCAGGTGCTAGGCGTGGGTCGTCTGGCTCAAGATACATATGTCCAGCCTGCCATGGGGAAGTATCAATTTCTTGAAATGCCTGCGGGACTCACATCGCAGGGAGACGGAAGGCCTGTAAGGTATAAACGTTATTTCCGAGACAAGCATGCCCATACAGATCGACAGTATCAGACCGCTATCAATGGACGATTTGTGCTGACGCCATACATCGTTGCTGAGGCAGAAGTTTCAGCGCGGGAAAGTCGCTACGGCTACGCCTGGCGAGGAATTAAGCGTCCTCATGACCGTGAGCTTGGAATTGTAGGCGGTGAACTGATCGTTCTTGATCTGCAAACTAATGAAGTCTTGGCTGTCCGGCGAGGCTATCTTCGAAGCGGTTGGATGAAGAATCTCACAGGAATTTGGTGGTTGACGGGTCGGGTGTGTCCAAATATGGGTGGGAAACGGGAGCACTTATTTATTAATGAAATTCTGAAACCGGTAACAGAATCCGCCGCAGGTGAGGAGAATTAGTATGACGTCAATCAGTTCATGGCTTCGGTTTGCATGGCAGCAAATGACGGCGGAATCTTACTTGGACCGAGTTCAGTCTGGAGAATTACGGTTGGAGCAGGTTCTTCAATTGGGCAACAACAATCTTCCCGATGATCTTGCCACTGTTCCTATCTTGCCAGGAAATACTCGTATGACCATCCAGCAAGTCGAAGAATTTTCTGGAAACTATCAGATCATTGACCATCACGCCAACGACGCCACAGGGTTCTCGGCGACATTGATGCGCGATACCGTCACCGGAGAATACACGCTGTCGTTTCGAAGTACCGAATCCCAATCCCAAGTCGCTGGTGGCGACTGGGAGCGGGATGGATTGCCTGGAGCCGATGGAGAAATTGCGGGGACTGGATTTGCATTGGCTCAGCTGGTCAGCATGGAGAAGTACTACCGTGCCCTCAAGGCCGACCCTACGAAACTTCCACCTGGAGCTGTGCTGAATGTCACGGGCTATTCTTTGGGTGGCCATCTTGCGACGGTGTTTACCGAACTGCATGTAGGTGAGATTAATCACGCCTATACCTTCAATGGAGCAGGAAGAGGGCATCTTAACGGGGAAACGCCTGGCTTGTCCGAGGCCGAGCGAATCCGTCAGATGCTGGAGTTTGCAGAGTCCCAGATTTTGAACTGGGATCCATCGGGTGAGGTCTTTTCAAGCGGAAACAGTGGGAATGTCTATGCTGAACAATGGTATCAGGGGATTCGAGGTCAGACAGTTCTTACGTTTCGACCCACAAGTTCATTCCTGCCACCTGGTGAAGTTGGCATTAGTCCAGCGTTCGGAAAAATTACGCAGTTAGTCGGACAGGCTATACACAATGACCAGTCGTATGTCGCAAATTCCGGGGTGCATGCTGAGCCTACCTCCATTTTCATCGAGGACCAACCTAACATTGATGGGTTGGGTGGACTGTTTCAACAAGCAGGTAGTTTCGGCACCACACACAGCATTACCCTGATCGTCGATTCTCTCGCGCTCGAGGAACGGATCCAAGAGATTACCTCCACACTCAGTCGAGAAACCATTGAACGCCTATTTGCGGCATCATCCAGCCTGACCGGCACAGGTTTCATCGGGACTTCCGGCCTTGCCGAAGGCAATTCCTTGGAGAAGATATTGGATGGTTTGCGCAAGGTGTTTGATCCAAACGCTACTCCCACTCCCTTCGGCCGACAGACGAACGATTTTGGCCAGCTCACATTCAGGAACCAGTTCTATACTAATTTGGGGGAATTGCGAGGCAAGAGTGGGCAGCTGGTCAGCCTCGTCGACGTGAGTGCGGCTGAAGTCTTTGCAAAGGCAAAGGCCACGACTTCTGAATCATTGGCCTACCGATATGCGCTGCGTGAATTAAATCCATTTGTCGTGACCGGCATCGATTATGAAACCCTCCATAACCAAGACCACTCACTAGACATATATGATGCCAGTACTGGCACAGGTGTCTGGACTCAGATGGCTTTGAGTGACCGAGCGGAGCTATTGGCGGAAAAATTGCGCTTCAATCAAAGCGATGGGATTCCCGGCAGCCCCACCCTTTTTGTCGATGAAACGTCAAATTTCAACAACCAGCGCGGGGCTACTGCAGCCGAAGTCGTCATATTTGGAGATGTCGAGGGCCGAGAGTATCTGGGGCGAAGAGGAAATGACCACATCTATGGGGGGGCTGGAGACGATTTTGTCCATGGCGCAAAGGGGCAAGACTATCTTGAGGGCAATGACGGTGACGACGAACTGTATGGCGAAGCTGACAGCGACATTTTAGTTGGCCAACAAGGCAAGGACAAATTAGATGGCGGCAGTGGCATCGATAGCATGAGTGGTGGGGCTGGCGATGACATCTACATTGTGGATAATTCAGGCGACAGAGTCGTTGAGTTTGAGAATAGCGGCATTGACGAGGTTCGTGCTTCGGCCAGTTTTTCCCTAAGCTCCCACGTCGAAAATCTGACCCTCACTGGCATGGGCAATACTTCAGGAACGGGCAACAATCTCGCTAACGCGATCATAGGCAATAGTGGAAACAATCGCCTTGCAGGCATGGGAGGCAACGACCTTCTCAAGGGTGGCCTCGGCTTCGATACCTATATCTATTCGTTAGGCGATGGAACGGATCGGATCGAAGACAGCGACGCGCAGGGGCAGATTGTTTTTGACGCCCGCCTGCTGCAGGGTGGTATCCGCCGTGCAGGCGATGGCACTAACACCTATACAAGCCTGGACGGCCAAACTACCTATGTCATGTCAGGGACCGATCTGATCGTCAACGGGGTTCTCATTGTTAACGAGAATTTCCAAAGCGGTCAGATGGGGATTCAGTTGCGGGACGTGTCGGCGATGCCGCGCGACACCGGAGTTCCGGCAGGACATTTTACTGACACCTATATAGGCGGCGCGGACGCGGAAGAGTGGGTTCCTGGAGCAGGGGCGATAGAGGTGTATGCCAACGGTGGCAATGATGTTCTTCACGGAGACCATGCGCCGATCCTTGGTGCGTTCGATGATCTGTTGGATGGCGGTGCTGGTAATGACGTGTTCTTTGGCGGATACGGGGACGATTATTTGATCGGCGGATATGGTGACGATTATGCCTTCGTGACCGATGGGGATATGTTTCTTGGTGGCGATGGAGATGATTATGCTGTCGGAACAGCAAACTATTTGAGTTTTGCGGAACCGATCATTGGTGGTGGGGCGCACTATGCCGATGGCGGTGCGGGTAACGACACGTTGATGGGGGAGATGGGGGCGGATGTGCTGTTGGGCGGTGACGGCGATGATGTGCTTCGTGGCGAAAATCGTCCTACGGGTTGGATTGGGCTGGCGTACGACAACTCTTTTTGGAATCGAACCCCCCAAGCAGGGATCATTTCGTTGTCTGGCGGCAACGACTATCTAGACGGAGGGGCCGGCAGTGACTTGCTGGTCGGCGATGGCGGGGATGACATTCTGCTCGGCGGCGCCGGTGACGATCGTTTATATGGCGAGTCAGATTTCACTCTAACGATAGCAGGTGATGATTGGCTTGATGGGGGTGAGGGAAACGATTCGCTCTTCGGAGGAGCCGGAGCGGACATGCTCTCTGGAGGTGATGGGGATGACCTCTTAGTCGGTGATTTCTCCGGCGACCCTGGGTCAGCGGATATTCTTGACGGTGGCGCAGGAGCAGACGAGCTTCAGGGAGGCGGGGGCGACGACATTCTCTATGGTGGAATCGGTATGGATCGGCTCGCCGGATTTGGCGGGAATGATTTCCTCGATGGCGGCGCTGATAATGATGAGTTGCAGGGAGGCGCAGGGGACGATTCTTTATGGGGCGGGCTTGGAAATGACCGTGTGACAGGGCAGGAGGGGGACGATACGCTCTTTGGTGACGAAGGGGACGACGAACTGCAAGGAGATGCGGGAGGCGATACTCTTTTCGGTGGGGAAGGTTATGATGCGCTGTTTGGTCAAGATGGAGATGATCTTCTTTCAGGAGAAGCCGGCGATGATTTGCTGAATGGCGGACTCGGCAATGACCAGCTGGACGGTGGCGATGGCATCGATGATGTGCAAGGACGTGAAGGAGATGATTTTTTGGTCGGCGGTGACGGCAGCGATTTTCTATACGGGGATGGGAACAATCCTACTGTTCTGAGTCTTGCAGGTGGAAACGATACGTTGGATGGGGAAGAGGGCGATGACCAGCTTTGGGCCGGGGCGGGACAGGACCAATTGTTTGGCGGAGAGGGATCAGATCAGCTGGTTGGAGATGCTGGGGACGATCAGCTCTATGGTGAAGCCGGCAATGATTTCCTATTCGGAGATTCCCCGTTCTTCTCCACACAAGCAGGATCGGATGTGCTGGATGGAGGTGAGGGCGACGATACGCTTCAGGGCGGAGGCGGCGAGGATGATCTCCAGGGAGGTAGGGGAAACGACCTTCTGATTGGCGGAAGCGGACTCGACACGTACCGCTTTAACCTGGGTGATGGTGCCGATACGATCCAAGATGATGGTGTGCAAAGCAATCGACTCATCTTTGGCGCAGGCATCACTGCCGAATCGCTACGTTTGGATGTCGGACCAGCAGATACGCTGGTTCTGCGCGTGGGCAATGATGAAGATGTGATTCGGGTCAGCAATTTTGGACTGAACGATCCCGCCGAGTTTCATACTATCCGACAGTTTGAATTTGCTGACGGCACAGTGTTGACGGATGGCGAGTTGCTCGCCCGAGGGTTTCAGTTGTCCTCTCCGGAAACCGGTGGGACGCTACAAGGAACGAGTTTTGACGATCGTATGCAAGGCAGCCAAGTTGGGGATTTATTGTATGGGCGTGGTGGCAATGATGTGTTACTCGGTGGTGTGGGCGATGATGTCTTGCAAGGTGATGAAGGTGATGATGAACTAGATGGTGGCGCCGGAAACGACCGACTCTATGGGAACCAAGGATTCAACGTCTTGCGCGGTGGCGAGGGCAATGACATTTTGGAATCGGTGGGTTTGGGAGACCAGCTGCTTGGTGGTGGAGGAGATGATGCATATCATCTCCGCTCTATGGGCCAAGTTATCACCGAGGAAGTGAATGCAGGCCGGGACACGATTTACCTCACTCCGACCGAATCGCTTACATTTCAGGCGCCGGACAATTTCGAGAATGTGAGGATCGAGGATGATGTGTACCTCGATTCTACGGTCCAGGTGAATTTGGTTGGGAATGCTTTGGACAATGAGTTGTCCGGCTCCCACCGGTTGGACGGCCAAGCAGGCAATGATACGTTGATTGGGACCGGCGACAATACCTTCGTGTTCGGCCCTGGGTACGGGCAGGACGTGGTGAGGACGGGGCTACAAGTGTATGCCCATTCGGGGCTCGATCAGGTACAATTCCTCCAGGGTGTGACCCCCTCCAATCTCAGTCTCGAAAGACAGGCAAACGATCTCGTCGTGAAGGTTACCGGAACTGCCGACGAGTTACGCGTACAGTCTTATTACGAGTCTCCAGCGAACATGGTAGATCAATTCCTCTTCGCGGATGGAGCCATCTGGACCTCTGGAGAGATTGAAAATCGCGTACGAACCTTCATCGGCGTCGGGGCTGACGAATCATTCTATGGTTCAGCTGGTGACGATACGATCCGAGGCATGGGGGGGAATGATCAGATCCGAGCCAATGCTGGGAATGATGTGCTTGACGGAGGCGTCGGAAACGACTTCCTGGAAGGATATAGCGGAAACGACACCTATGTGTTCGGCCGCGGTTATGGACACGATACTATTGATGATCAAGGTGACAGCGCTGATATCGATACCCTTCAACTTGTCGACGGAATTACACCGGGCGATATCACCTTGCAGGCAACGCCTGATTTTCAAACCGACGCTCTTCTCACCATCAAGAATAGTGCGGATCAAGTGACGCTCGCTGGATTTTTCCAGTCCGATGGGATGCGCGTTGATCGAATTCAGTTTAGCGATGGGACGATGTGGGATTACAGCGCCATGTTGGCCCATACGGAAGGCGTCAATCTGGTAGGCACCGAAGACACGGACTATTTTTACGGAAATGTGACGAACGATACATTGTTGGGGGTAGGTGGCGACGACGTGCTCTCAGGAGGCGCAGGCAATGACACGCTTGATGGAGGCACTGGCGCAGATCGCATGACCGGTGGTTCCGGAAATGATGTGTTTATGGTCGACAATATCAACGACATCGTGATGGAATCAGTCGGTCAAGGTATCGATACGGTGTACAGTAGCCTAACCTATACGCTGGGTTCGAACCTGGAAAATCTGACCCTCACCGGAAGCGCTGCCATCAATGGTACTGGCAATTCTCTGAATAATATTTTGACTGGAAATAGTGCGGCAAATGTCCTGACTGGTGGGGCCGGAAACGACACCTACGTGGTGGGCCTTGGCGACACCGTTGTAGAGGCGGCGAGTGCGGGTACTGACACTGTCAGGTCTGATATCAGTTGGACGCTGGGCACGAATCTCGAAAATCTCATCTTGACCGGCATTGCTGCGGTTAACGGGACCGGCAATAGCCTCGCCAACACCCTGACCGGTAACAGTGCGGCCAATATTCTGAGTGGCCTGGCTGGGGCAGATACACTCATCGGGGCTCAGGGGGATGATCTTTACATTGTGGACAACGTCGGCGACAAGATCACTGAACTAGCCGGTGAAGGGCTTGATACGGTTCAGAGTTCTGTGACCTACACGTTGAGTGCCAATGTGGAAAATCTTACGCTGAGCGGCACCTCCGCAATCAACGGGACCGGCAACGGACTGGACAACGTGATAATTGGGAATAGTGCTGCCAATCAGTTAGTCGGAGGTGCGGGAAATGACACGTATGTCATCGGCTCGGGTGATACCGTCGTCGAGGGAATAAATGCCGGGATCGATACTGTTCAGAGTTCCGTGACTCATACGCTCGCAGCCAATGTCGAAAATCTCACCCTCATAGGCACCGGTGCGATCAACGGTACAGGTAACGCGCTTAATAATATTCTCGTCGGCAATAATGCCACCAACACCCTGACCGGCGGCGCCGGGGATGACACGTATGTGGTAGGGACGGGCGACACAGTGGTCGAGGCTTTGAACGCTGGCCTTGATACGGTGCAAAGCACGGTGACCTGGACCTTAGGTGCGAATCTTGAGAACCTTACTCTTAGCGGAGCAGCCGCGATCAACGGAACAGGCAATACTCTAGCTAATTCTCTGATCGGTAACGCCGGCAACAACGTTTTGATGGGTGGCGACGGCAATGATACGTTGTCGGGCGGAAAAGGAAATGATGTGCTCAATGGTGGGACAGGGAACGACCTGTTTCAGGTGGCTCGCGGAGATGGCCAAGACACGATTACAGATGCCAGCGGGAGCAGCGATCGCTTGAGTTTTGCGTCGGGGATCAATCCACTAGATCTTATGTTGAGTCAGAGCGCTAATGATTTGCGCATTGCCGTCTATGGTTCGACCGATCAGGTGACCATTACCAACTGGTATGCCGGTGCAGCCAACCAGATTGAAACGGTCCAAGCAGGCAATGGTCAACAATTGATGAGTACTCAGGTGAATCAACTCATTCAGGCTATGGCGGGATTTACCCAACAGACTGGGCTCAGTTGGGATCAGGCCATTGCTCAGCGCCCACAGGACGTGCAACAAATTCTTGCCGCAAACTGGCATTAAGGCCGAGCCTTCGCCCCGCATACAAGGCGGGGCGGAGGATTCTTATCACCGTTGTCTTCCTCCTCCTTAGATTGTTCAGGCCCGATCCCCACTTATTTCGTTCGAATGAGTGCCTGTGACCTGGCCGTGCCCCGCGCAGATTCACCATACCAAAGAAGTACAGCCTCCGTGTAATGGCTGAACCGAAGCGCGATGGTACATTCAGAACATCGCTGCAAGCCAAGTACATCGCAATATCATCGCGCCCCATCCGGCGGGCGCGAGTTGAGGAGGCTTACGATGTCGAAACACCGAGGGTTCTGCTTCACCCTTCTCCTACTGCTCGTTGGTATGGTCGAAGGATGCACAACGATGCCATCGGGCACCTCCACGGTCCTACCCAGTAGCGCATTTTTCCCCCTCGATGCCTCGGAGCTCAAGCCGCTTCAGGCCATTGCTCATGCGCAGGATGCGAGAATGAAGAATTGCCATAAGGGCCCAGCCTGTGAAGATGCCTACTACACGCGAGCGTTGGTGGCGTTGTTTGAAAATCGGGCGGATGCCATTACGGTGTTTCAGGAATTACGCACGGCCATGCCGAACAGCCGGTATGAGGTTGCGACGGTGGGCTGGCTCAATCTGCTTCAGGATGCATCGCTATCCTCAGACCATAACAAGGCGCTCATGGTTCAGTTGAAACAAGAAGTCCTCCACAACCTCTTAGACCGGTCTGAAGTGGCTACGGCGAGGCCGGTAAAAGATCACGACCGCCGTGTTGCAGAGCTCGCCCGGTAACTATCCCGCCACTCCTTCCTCTTTCCCACCAGGCCGGCAAGGACCTTCTTGCCGGCCAACATGCCGCCGCCGGTTGTATCGCCTTTCTCCGGGACTCGCTTTTCCCAACCACTATCTCACCTTGCCGACAGCGACATCACTTTCAACCGTGTCTCGGATTTTGCTGCAGTTGAGTTTGGCTGCCCGCACGGCTACACTTTGCCGGGCGTGGTGACCTGCCTCTGGATCTATCGCAGATGGGAGGAATGTATGCGACTCTTCAGTGTAACGGCCGTGTTGTCAGCCATCATGCTTGTTGGCGTAGGGATGGCCTCGGCTGCCGAACCTCAGGCCGCGGCAAGCGGTACTTCTGCGGAAGGTATCAAAGGCAAAGATGGCGCGCCCATGGTGCTGATTCCGGCCGGGCCATTTACGATGGGCAGTAACGACGGGCTTCCCGCTGAACGACCGGAACATACCGTGACTCTCGACGCGTTTTATATCGATCGCTATGAAGTCTCCATGAAGCACTATCGGTCGTTCCTCGTAGAGGCGAAGCACGATGCTCCTCCGACCTGGGATGATGAAGCCGCAGAGACGGTTGGTGATCGTCCGGCCGTAGGAATGGGCTGGGCTGATGCAAAGGCCTATTGTGCCTGGGCAGGAAAGCGTCTTCCGACAGAGGCCGAATGGGAAAAGGCGGCGCGCGGTACCGACGGGCGGCGATATCCCTGGGGGCAAATGCAGCCCTTCGTCGACATTGCGAATTACAATCGCGGGGTATGGGTGAGCGAGGCGGTGACGCTTACCTCAGTGAGTGGCGGTGTCGAGGGGATGAGTGTACGCCATGGCTTGAAAGAAGGCGGGCGCAGTCCCTATGGCCTTCACCACATGGCAGGGAATGCCGCCGAATGGGTGGCGGATTGGTACGATCGGGAATACTATTCGAAGAGTCCTGAAAAGAATCCCACTGGCCCGGAAACCGGAGAGAAGAAAGTGATTCGTGGAGGGTCCTGGTCAGATCTGCCGGTGGCGTTACGATCATCTGCGCGAGTCTCGGCGGAACCGGATTTTCAGGATCGAGCGATCGGCTTTCGTTGCGCCATGACTCCGGGACAATAGCATCTGCTATTATTCACGCGTTGCCGAGACGAGTAGTCTTTCTTCATCTGTTGACACAGTGGTGTGTCTGCTCAATGTGTGTGTAAGGTTCATGGTGTCGGTGTATGGTCGCTCCAAACGATTCTTCCTCTGTTCCGCCCTCACAGCATAACCATAGAGCGATTGCGGCATTGGTCGCCGGCTTGGTGTTGTTGCTGGCTCTGGTGGGAATTCAAAATGCTCCGCCACCGTCCGCAGTGGCTCCGGCTGTTCCGAACATAGACCCGAATATGGTGCCGTTGGTGACGGGGGAGGAGCCTATTCAAGAGCTCTTTGTTCGCGCCGGTTGTGTGGTTTGCCATCGGATTCCGGGTATCGTGGGGGCTGATGGAAAGGTCGGCCCTCCGCTCTGGCTGGGCAAGACCGGTGCCTCTCGCCTGGCAGATCCACAATATCGGGGGCAGGCGCAAACGGTTCGCGAATATATTGTTGAGTCAGTGGTGTCGCCAGGCACCTATGTGGTGCCTGGTTTTCCTGCGGACACGATGCCGGTCTGGTATGGGAGGAAATTGACTGCAGGAGCGCTGGATAAGATCGCCGCGTATCTCGAACTCGCTACGGATGAGCCGTAGCCTGGGCTTCATACACCTGGTTGCTTGCGTGAGGCCTAGAGCAGTAGCTCACTCCTGTCCGTCATCATCGTTTCTTGCCGCCCCCTTGGCTCATCTGTCCCTGGATTTGGAAGCCCTTTTCATCTCTTTCGTTTTTGTCGAGCAGGGCTGCCACTGCATCATCACCTTTTAATCCCGCCAGTTTAATCTTGAGCCGGAGATTGTTGGCGCTATCAGCGTTGATCAAGGCTTGTTCAATGCTGATTTTCCCGGCCTTGTAGAGTTGTAAGAGCACATGGTCAAAGGTCTGGCACCCTTCATCAATGCCTTGCTCCATCGCTTCTTTCAAGGTGTCGATTTCCGAACGCTTGATCAGGTCTTTGATGCGGGGGGTATCGAGCATGATTTCCAGCGCGGGAACCCGGCGTCCATCGAGTGAGGGAATTAACCGCTGAGAGATGATCGCTCGCAGATTCAATGAAAGCTGCAGATAGATCTGCGCGTGCCGCTCCACCGGGAAAAAGTTCATGATGCGTTCGATGGACTGATTCGCGTTATTCGAGTGCAGCGTCCCGAGGCAGAGGTGGCCGGTTTCCGCAAAGGTGATGGCCGCTTCCATGGTTTCCGTGTCACGAATTTCCCCGATGAGAATCACATCCGGGGCCTGGCGCAACGTGTTCTTCAGTGCATTGCCGAACGAATGCGTGTCGAAACCGACTTCCCGTTGGGTGACGATCGATTTTTTGTGGTGATGGACGAACTCAATCGGGTCTTCCACGCTGATAATGTGCCCCGCGTGCACGGTGTTCCTGTGATCGATCATCGCTGCGAGGGAGGTGGATTTACCGGAGCCGGTGGCCCCTACAACAAGGACCAGCCCGCGTTTCGTCATGGCGATATCTTTGACGATGGGCGGCAGGTCCAACTGCTCAACCGTCATGATCTCCGCCTTGATGTGACGAAACACTAACCCTACGTTTCCCTTTT
>CAADGJ010000345.1 GCA_900696505.1 uncultured Nitrosospira sp. | reverse complement strand
CTAACATATTGAAAGATGAAAGAGGATCAACGGCGGAGGTGCAGGAATTCCGCGTGAACGCTGCGAAGAGTCACAAAAACGAGTCCCAACATATTGGGAGTATCACGAAATGCTGGGAGAAAAGTTGATGGCTGATGGGTCTAGCTTATGGCAGGTAAAGGAATGGAGAGATCATCACGGTCTCTGAATGCCCAGCTTCTTCATCCTGGCTTCCAGCGTGGTGGGGTTGAGTCCGAGCACCTTGGCCGCGCCTTTGTCTCCGCTGACCCGCCAGTTGGTCCTGGCGAGAACGTCGAGAATATGGGCCCGTTCCACATCTTCAAGCGTGGCCGATCCTGGAAGGGGAGCGGCGGGGGTCGAGCCCTTCGACATCCAATCGCCGAAATCCAACGTCGCGTTCTGGCTCAGAATCACCGCGCGCTCGATGCCGTGTTCCAATTCGCGGATATTGCCGGGCCAGGGGTAATTCTTCAGCAACTCCATGGACGAGGCTGGAACCGACTCGACTTTCTTGCCCATCGCGCTCGAATATTTTTTCACGAAATACGACACAAGCAGGGGGATGTCCTGCTTCCGGTCACGCAGCGCCGGGAGTTGGATCGGGAACACGTTGAGTCGATAGAAGAGGTCCGAACGGAACCGCCCCTCGCGCACTTCCTTCTCCAGATCACGGTTCGTGGCGGCGATCACGCGCACGTTGACTTTCAGGGTTTTGGTGCTCCCCAACCGCTCGAACTCCCCTTCCTGCAGCACGCGCAGCAGCTTTGTTTGCAGATCCAGCGGGATCTCGCCGATCTCGTCAAGAAAGATGGTCGCCCGATCCCCCAATTCGAACCGGCCGACCTTCCTGGCCAGCGCGCCGGTGAAGGCGCCCTTTTCATGGCCGAATAGCTCACTCTCAATCAAACCGGCCGGGATCGCGGCGCAGTTCACCTTCACCAGGACACAGTCCTTTCGGTTGCTCAAGTGGTGAATCGCACGTGCGATCAACTCTTTGCCGGTTCCCGTTTCGCCCGTGATGAGCACCGTCGCTTCCGTCGCCGCGACTTTCTCGATCGCCTGGAGCACCCTTTTGATCGGGACCGAGGTGCCGATGATTTCTTCAAAATTGTGCTCAGTCTTGATTTCCTCCTGCAGGTAGATGTTGGCCGCCTCAAGCCTGGCCTTTTCCTGCTCCATCAGCACACGCTCGGTGATGTCGATGAACATCGTACGGGTATAGGTCCCGCTGGGGTCCGGCTTAGACCACCATTGGATCCAGAGCGGCTTGCCATTGTCTTTTCTCCGCAACTCGAGCACGACGCCGCTGGTGTCGGTGCCGCGCCCAATCGACTCGAGTGCTTCCTTCAGACGCCGCTGTGCCTCGGGCGTGTCGGGGATGAAGGTCCTGCCGTAGGTGCCTTCGACCTGATCGGGTGTAATGCCCAAGCTCTTCATCGCCGCGCGGTTGGCCCGGATGAACCGCGTATCAAGGCCTTCATGGACATACGCAATCGGGGCTTCGTCGAACAAATCGCGCAAGTGCTCTTCGTTCTCTTTCAACCGGGCTTCCATGTGAGACCGTTCCATTTCGGCGCCGGCTCGCGCCCCGAAGAGCTTGAAGACGGACAGGTCGAGTTGTTCAAGCTCCATGGGCTTGCGGTCCATCACAGCCAGGTGCCCCAACACCGTGCCGTTCATACTCGTCACTGGGATGGCGAGATAACTCTGGACACCGAGCTCCTCCAGCCCCTTCTTATCTTGCGGAAAGTGGTCAGCCACGTGGTCGGCACAGTGATACAACTCGCCGGCGAGCACTTTTTCGCAGGGCGTCCCGGCGATCGCGTACTCGAAGTTCTTTTCGAAATGGTCTCCTGCCCAGAATGCCAACGTGCGGACTCTAGTCCGGTCGACGCAGAACTCGGATACGAACGCGTAGGTCACCTGGAGGGCCTTCGCGAGTTGTTGGACGAGGGCGGGGAAAAACTGCTCCCCCACTTTCGCCTCGACTCCTTCCACGATCTCGCGTAGCGCGGCGCTCGTCCTGGCCAGGTCGCTGTTCCGTTCGGCAACTTTCTTTTCAAGCAAAGCCTGGGACTCCTTCAATCGCAGTTCGGCTTGCTTCAAGTCGGTCACGTCGCGCGAGACGGCCAGCAGCTTTTCCGGCCTCCCGGCCTTATCGAGGATGGCGGTGACGGAGACGTCCCACCACTTAGGAGTGTTCTTCTGCCTCGTCGGGAACAATCCGGTAAACCGACCCACCTGCCCCCGGCGCGCTTGTTCAATCGCAGCCTTCGCCCGCTCTTGATCCTGTCCGCCCCAGAATGCAACCCATGGCGAACCCACCAGTGCGCCGAAGTCGCAGATTTCCAACACCTCCATGCCGTGCGCATTCATGGAGAGAAGACGGCCTTCGAGATCGAGCACTTTGATACAGTCGTGGCTGCTTTCGATGAGTCGAGTCGCGAGTTCTTCGCTACGCCGGAGAGCTTCTTCAAGATCGGGAGATGCCATCAGCCTCACCCGGTGACGGGACGTAGGAGAGGGGTCAAACCGAAAACGAGTCTAGCACCGGCTGAAAATAGCCGCAACTTAGAGCAATTCGGCCAGGGAGGTGGGGAGCCGCGCGAGCGGTCATGGAGCCGGCATCCTCGCACCGCAACCGGCGCAAGGGCCGTAGCTCACCACGTCGAATGAAAAGATCGGAACCAGCCTCGCCAGGAACATCACGCCCATCAGTTGATGATCGTTGCACGTTTGGCAGAATGTTGTCTCGGTTTTGAGCAGGCGCAATAGCGTATCGCGCCCCAACGCTCGCGCGATGAGAAAACAGACGATCGCGCCGAGTTCCGCTCCGATCACGGCATAAAGAGCCCCATAAAAGGGTCCGAAGGCGGCCCCGGCGGCCAGATCCAGCGGGAGACTTGGAATCGGTGGGATGATGACAGCGCAGGCCATGCCTGAGATCAACAACAACGGGGCAAACGGACCAGCGTCGTTGAGCCACTGCACGAGCGATATCGGGGAAAGAAAACGCTCATAGTCGAGAGACAACAAGCCCCACCAGCCGGCTGCGACGGCTGCCAATCCACCCAAGAGCTTGGCCCAGCTCGTTATCATGCAGGGTGTTCCTGCCGCGATCATGGTTGCGGCGGTGATGGGGATACCAACTCGATGACATGTCCATCCGGATCTCTGACAAGCACTCCCTTGGTGAATCCCAAGGCTTGCTCCGGAAGCGTGACAACCGTCGAAGACACGAACTGCGCCAAGCCTCGCAAAGCGGCTGCAGCGGCTTCGACATCGGACACCACGAGCGTGGTCTGCCAGTGCCAAAGATCGGTCGGATGGGAGTCTACCGGAATCGGTCGTCCCGCAGTCGGCAACTCATACTCCAAAAACTCCACACCGGGCGGTCCGATCTTGGGAGCGAGACCCGTCACGCGCGCACGGGCGCCTGGCAAACTGTCCAGATATTGCTGCTC
The DNA here is from genome assembly GCA_900696505.1 of uncultured Nitrosospira sp. Taxonomy (GTDB): domain Bacteria; phylum Nitrospirota; class Nitrospiria; order Nitrospirales; family Nitrospiraceae; genus Nitrospira_A. The sequence goes on along the minus strand of CAADGJ010000345.1, from coordinate 531 downwards.
CGCTCCCATGTTCAACGTTCCTCCGGCGACGGTCATCCCGAGCAGATCTCGGTAGAATTTGATGCTGTTCTCCGTGCTGCGCACGGTCATGGCCGTGTGATCAATGCCAAGAAACAATTCGGTAGTCGACTGATGCCATGCAGGACTCCCCTTCCCGTCCGGAAACCACAGGAGTTCCAGATTGTGCCCGTCCGGATCGCGGAACTTCATGGCCTTAATCCCGGCAGCCGCGTGATTCGACATCGGAATGGTTTGCGGCCTGGGGGAAATCTGCCGCACATGATGCTTCCGCAGCTGCGCCCAGGCAGCCTCCATGTCCCGCACGACAATTGCGAAGTGCTGGAACCAGAGATCGTTGCTATAGGAAGGAGCCGGAATCGGCCGGACATCCGGCGGGGACAAGAACTCGATGAGCTCCAATTGCTGTTCGCCGAGTTGCATTCGCACGACACGAGCCCGGACTCCGAAGATACCCCAGAGACGATCGTATTCCGGCCCGTCCACCTCCACATCGCTGATGGGCTTAAACGT
>CAADGJ010000344.1 GCA_900696505.1 uncultured Nitrosospira sp. | reverse complement strand
ACGTCTAACGTTTCCCATCCCGTTGTGACCCCGGATGTCACGGCAGGGGAGTATGCTGCCGGCAAGGTGCACAGAGGCATAAGGGAGGCGACCATGCGACAGGCTCAGGTGCAATGCGGAATGATCGCCGGATGGTTTCTGCTGGCAGCGATGACCGGGACAGGCAGGGCGGAGCAGGGCTTCGACGAGAAGTACCAGCGCGACTTCAACATCGTCAATCCCATCAATCAGTACCAGCCAGTCAACCCGCTCAATCCCATCAATGCCTACGACCCGGTGAACCCGTTTAACCCGATCAACCGGTTCGATCCCGGCAACCCCGCCAATCCGATCAACCAGTTCAACCCCAACAATCCCTTCAATCCGGTGAATCGCTACCGGCCGGAGAATCCGTTGAATCCGATCAATGAATTCAATCCCACCGTGCCGTTTGCGCCGTTGGATAGTGGGGGAGGGATGGGGAAGAGGCGGTGATTGGTTCACCGTCCAGCTCTTTCACGTAGGAAAAGGCGGTCGTCTGAGGATAGCCCTGTTGGTCGAGAGCCGATCTCGCGCGTAAAAATGCGAGTGATAAAAAACAGGGAAACGGGTATCCTGCGGCGGCTATTCGTGTTACTCCGGAGTTTGAGTACGTGGCGGAACTCGACAAGAAATCTCTCTCTGAACGAGACATCTGTACGAAGTTCATCACACCGGCGGTGAAGCGGGCAGGGTGGGACGAGATTTCGCAAATTCGCGAGGAAGTTGGCTTTACCAAAGGACGCATCATCGTCCGGGGCAAGCTTGTCACCCGCGGAAAAGCCAAACGCGCCGACTACATTCTCTACTACAAACCGAACCTACCCATCGCCCTGATCGAAGCGAAAGACAATAGTTATCCCGTCGGCGGTGGCATCCAACAGGGGTTGGAGTACGCCGAGACACTGGACATTCCCTTTGTCTTTTCATCCAACGGCGACGCGTTCGTCTTTCATGATCGGACAGGTCAGGGTGAGAAGCGGGAAGTCGAACTGTCATTGAATGCGTTTCCCACGCCCGACGCGCTCTGGCAGAAATACCGCGCATGGAAAGGCCTGGCCCCAGCGCAGGAAGAGATCGTCCTTCAGAATTACCACGACGACGCAAGCGGCAAAGAGCCGCGCTACTACCAGCGCATTGCCATCAACAAGACCATCGAGGCCATTGCCAAAGGGCAGAACCGCCTGCTCTTGGTCATGGCGACCGGCACCGGCAAGACATATACCGCGTTTCAAATCATCTGGCGTCTTTGGAAGGCCAGACGTAAGAAACGCATTCTCTATCTTGCGGACCGCAATGTGCTGATCGATCAAACCATGGTCAACGACTTTCGTCCATTCGGGAAGACGATGGCCAAACTCAGCACCGCGTCAAAGACCATCGAGCGTGCCGACGGCACCGTCGTCGATCTTCCTTTGGCCGTGGATAAGAAACACCGTCGGATCGATACGTCCTACGAGATTTACCTCGGCCTCTATCAAGCCATCACCGGTCCGGAAGACAGCCAAAAGCTCTACCGCGAACTCTCCCGGGATTTCTTTGACCTCATCGTGATCGACGAATGTCACCGCGGCAGCGCTGCGGCGGACTCCGCCTGGCGTGAGATTCTCAACCACTTCTCCAGCGCCACGCAGATCGGTCTGACCGCGACGCCGAAGGAAACCGAGTACGTCTCCAACATCCACTACTTCGGCCAACCCGTCTTTACCTATTCGCTGAAGGAAGGCATCCGCGACGGCTTCCTAGCTCCCTATAAAGTGGTGAAGGTCCATTTGGATGTGGACGTGGAAGGATATCGGCCGACAAAGGGAGCGGTCGATAAATACGGCCAGGAGATCGAAGACCGGATCTACAACCAGAAGGACTACGACCGGAACCTGGTGATCGACGAGCGCACCAAAAGCGTCGCGCGCAAAGTGACCGCGTTCTTGAAAGAAAGCGGAGACCCGTTTCAGAAAACCATCGTTTTCTGCGTAGACGTGGAGCACGCTGCGCGTATGCGTCAGGCCCTGATTAACGAGAACTCCGCCCTTGTCCAGCAGAACGAACGCTATGTGATGCGGATTACCGGCGATGACGCGGAAGGCACCGCCCAGCTTGGCAACTTCATCGATCCGGAAGCCAAGTATCCGGTGATTGTTACGACCTCTCGGCTGCTGTCTACGGGCGTCGATGCGCAGACGTGCCGGGTGATCGTGCTCGATCGGGAAGTCGGTTCCATGACCGAGTTCAAACAGATCGTGGGGCGCGGGACACGCGTCCATGAGGACACCAGGAAGTACTACTTCACCCTCATCGACTTCCGGAAAGCGACCAATCATTTCGCCGATCCAGACTTCGACGGCGAGCCGGTGCAGATTTATGAGCCGGGGCAGGATGATCCGGTCGCGCCACCAGACAATGTGCGGCCGTCGATTGATCCGGAAGACCCGATCTCACCGAATCCCGGAGAGGATGAACGAGTCGTCGTCGATCCCACCAAGCCGGACGTCACCATTCCGCCCGGCGGCACGCAGCCGCGCAAGTATTACATTCATGGCGACGAAGTGAGCGTCATCGCTGAGCGGGTCGAGTACCTTGATGAATACGGCAAGCTCGTGACCGAAACCCTGCGCGACTATTCCAAGAAGACGCTTCGGAAACGCTATGACAGCCTCACATCGTTCCTGAAGCAATGGAACAGCGCCGAGCGCAAACAGGCCATCATCGAGGAACTGGAGCAGGAAGGCGTATTGCTCGAACCGCTGGCAGACGAGGTGGGCAGGGATCTCGATCCCTTCGACCTCATCTGCCACGTAGCCTTTGATCAGCCCCCACTCACCAGGCGCGAACGGGCCGAGAATGTCCGGAAGCGGGATGTCTTCACCAAGTACGGCCAGCAGGCCCGCGCCGTGCTGGAAGCATTGCTTCAGAAATACCAAGACGAAGGCGTCACCAGCCTGGACGATCCGCAGATCCTCAAGATTTCTCCGTTCGATACGATGGGCACGCCGATCGAGTTGCTCAAGACATTCGGCGGACGGCCCGGCTTTGAACAGGCCGTCCATGAACTCCAATCCAATCTGTATCGGGGAGTAGCTTAGAAGATCATGGAAACCATTGGCCTGAGCAAAATGTGGTCATTCTTTGACAGTCATCCAAACGCCAAGGATGTCACCTGTACCACTGTACGCAAAGCTGCTGGCCATCGAGTGTCCTCGTTTCTGGAGCTGGCCACAAAGGTCGCCGAGCTTCAATTTCGAAACCGCAATCACGTTCTACTTTTCAGGGGGCAAGATAGGGACTATAGAAATAAGGACGGAAATACTTCTCTCAAGCCTACGCTGTTTCGGCCAAAGGAAGGAATGTCGACAAATCCAGGGCAGGACACCCTCATTTCTCGATTCGTGAAGCTCAAAGCCGCAGAAAGTGGATTAGCCACTCTCTATTCAGGAGCCGGCCTGCTTGGCGGTGTAAGGTTAAACCGGTATCAAATCCTGCGCTGGTCGATCCTTCAGCACTATGACGTATGCCGAACGCCGTTACTGGACCTCACTCATTCTCTCCGAATCGCAGCGTCTTTCGCATCGCTAAGAGCGGAACAGGATGCTTTTATTTTTGTGCTTGGAGTACCGAATCTGAGCGGGGCCATCACCGCGAGTGCTGAGGCTGGCCTACAAGTTGTCAGGCTCGCCAGTGCATGCCCACCTTCAGCGGTTCGTCCCCACATTCAGGAGGGCTACTTACTTGGAGAATATCCAGAGATGGCCGGATACGATCAAAAGCTCCATTACAAGCACTACGAAATAGATTTCGGCCGCCGCCTCGTCGCCAAATTTCGCTTCGACCCTAGGAAATTTTGGAAACGGGATACGTTTCCCAAGATCACTAAGGACGCGCTTTATCCAACTGCCGATGAAGATCCACTATATAAGTTAGCGCTCGAGGTTAAACAAACCTTGGGAGATGAGGCCGTTTAATAACTATGTCCGTTCGGAACACCGTTAAGTCCATTCAAGACATCATGCGCCAGGACAGCGGCGTGGATGGTGATGCCCAGCGCATTTCTCAACTTTGCTGGATGTTCTTTCTGAAGATCATCGATGACCAGGATCTGGAACTCGAAGCGATGCAGAAGGACTACCGCTCGCCAATCCCGAAGAAATTTCAGTGGCGCACCTGGGCGGCGGACCCCGAGGGCATCACAGGTGAACCGCTCATGGCCTTCGTAAACGGCGAGCTGTTCCCCGCGCTGAAGGAGTTGACGGGTAGAGACGGGCGCCGTCGTGTCGTGCGGGATGTCTTCGAGGATGCCTACAACTATATGAAATCCGGCCAGCTCATGCGGCAGGTGATCAACAAGATCAACGGCATCGACTTTAATAACCTGACCGAGCGCCAGCACTTCGGCGACATCTACGAGCAGATCCTGGCCGATCTCCAGAGCGCCGGCAATGCGGGCGAATACTACACGCCCCGCGCCGTGACGGCCTTTATGGCGGATCGGATCGACCCGCATCCGGGCGAGATTCTCCTCGACCCAGCCTGCGGCACAGGCGGCTTTCTCACCTGTGCCATTCGGCACATGCGCGAGCGCTACGTGAAGAAACCGGCGGACGAGAAGAAAATGCAGGAGGCCCTGCGGGCCTGCGAGAAAAAGCAGCTTCCGCACATGCTCTGTGTGACCAACATGTTGCTGCACGGGATCGAAGATCCCTCCTTCGTTCGCCACGACAATACCCTGGCCCGGCCCTACATCAGCTACGGCCAATCCGATCGCGTGGATATCGTCCTCACCAATCCACCCTTCGGGGGTAAGGAAGAGGATGGGATCGAAAGCAACTTTCCGAAACATTTCCAGACGCGCGAAACGGCGGATCTCTTTCTCGCGCTTATCGTCCGCCTGCTCAAAGTCGATGGCCGTGCTGCCGTCGTCTTGCCCGACGGCTCGCTGTTCGGCGAAGGGGTAAAGACCAGGCTCAAGGAACATCTTGTGGAGGAGTGCAACCTCCACACGATCGTCCGGTTGCCCAATAGTGTCTTCAAACCCTACGCCAGCATCGGCACGAATCTGTTGTTCTTCGAGAAGGGTGAGCCGACGAAAGAGATTTGGTTCTACGAGCATCGCATTCCCGACGGGCAGAAGGCCTACTCCATGACGAAGCCCATCCGCTTCGAGCATCTGAAGCCCTGCATCGACTGGTGGGGAGGAGTGAAGCGGAAAGGTCGCAAGGAAACGGATGTCGCCTGGAAGGTGACCGCCGAGGAAGTGAAGGCCCGTGGCTACAACCTGGACTTCAAGAACCCTCACACCGTCGCCGACGACCATGGCGATCCGGAAGAACTGCTGGTCAAACTCAACGAAGCCGAGAAAGAAACCGCAAATCTCCGCGATCAGCTCAAGGGCATTTTGGAGAAGGCGCTGCTGCGATGAATCCCGCGCAACTCCTCACTCACTTTGATCGCATCAGTGACGCACCCGACGCCATCCCACGGCTGAGGCGCTTCATTCTCGATCTGGCCGTGCGGGGTAAGCTTGAGGAGCAGAATAACAAGGATGAGCCAGCATCTGTATTGCTCAAACGTATTCTCGCGGAAAAGATACGGCGTGGTCGCATCGACAGGGTTAAGAGAGCAGAGCCCACTCCATTGGATGATGAGCCATTTCCTCTACCGATGGGATGGACGTGGGCTTCTCTTGCTGACCTGGTTGCAGTGCTCAACGGTCGCGCTTATTCACAGAATGAGCTTCTAAGTTCTGGGACACCCGTGCTACGGGTCGGAAACCTTTTCACTTCCAAGCATTGGTATTACTCGAATTTGGAGTTGGAAGAAGACAAGTATTGTAGCGACGGAGATCTTATCTTTTCCTGGTCCGCATCATTCGGCCCATTCATCTGGCATGGCCCGAAGGTGATTTATCATTACCATATCTGGAAGTTGGACCTGCACAACAACCATGATCTCGACAAGCACTACCTCTATCGCTTCTTGCTTCACAAGACGCAGGAGATCAAAGAGTCGGGCCATGGGGTTTCAATGATCCATATGACCAAAGAAAAGATGGAGAAGCTCAAAGTTCCTCTGCCACCCCTGGAAGAACAACACCGCATCGTTTCCAAGGTGGATGAATTGATGGCGCTCTGTGATCAGTTGGAAGCAGCGCAGGCGGAGCGGGAGAGCCGGCGGGATCGGCTGGTAGCGTCGTCTCTGAATCGCTTGAACAATGACGCAGACCCCTCCGTCTTCCGCGATCACGCTCGATTCTACTTCAACCACCTCCCGCGCCTCACCACGAAACCCGACCACATCCAACAACTCCGCCAAACCATCCTCAATCTCGCCGTCCGCGGGAAACTTGTTCCACAAGATCCCAACGAGGAGTCTCTGCATTTAGCCCTTCGAGTCGTTCTGGCACGTCGAGGAATGCTAGTTCGAACCAAGAAGGTGCGGCGAAAAAAGTTAGATGATTCTGCTGAGATCGAAACGCAGTATGATCTGCCTGCAGCTTGGTCAAGAGAACGGTTAGGAAATCTTGTCGATCCCGAAAACACAATCTCTTATGGAGTGCTCGTGCCCGGCAATGATGTCCATGATGGCGTGCCGTTCGTTCGAGCTCAAGACCTGTATCTTTCAAACCATCCTGAACGACCTAATAAGACTATCTCTCCCGATATCGAAAGAGCGTACAAACGTACACGGTTGCGAGGTGGTGAGATCCTTCTCTGTGTTGTGGGGAGCATAGGAAAGCTCGGAGTTGTTCCGCCATCATGGGCTGGAGCCAACATCGCTCGTGCAGTTGCACGAATTCTTCTGGTCCCTGAAGTCTCGCGCGATTACTTGCTTGTAGTATTGCGAAGCGAGCCAGCTCAATCCTATTTCACGGAGGCCACGCGTACACTGGCTCAGCCGACACTAAATGTTGGCCTCATCGAGCAAACGGTCATCCCATTGCCACCGCGAGCTGAACAAGATCGCATCGTCGCCAAAGTTGATGAGCTGATGGCCCTCTGCGACAAACTCGACGCGCAGCTCACCACCACCCACACCGACAGCCGCCGCTTGTTAGGAGCTGTTTTACATGAGGCTCTGACCTCGACCGTATGATGCAAGAGGTCCGTGGGTGATTAAAGGTATGGGAGGGAGGAGCGCTGGCAGGGACTATTCAATGTGAAAAGGTAGACAGCCCACTGTTACTTGCAGATCAAAGTGGAAGAGATGAAAAAGATACAATCCGACATTGCCACCGGCTTCACTGCGTTCCTTCCCTCTTTGCTTGGCAAAGACTTTAAGGGGGCTTTGTAGCGGTTATGCCTGAAGACTCTCAAGTCGAAAGCGCATCAAATCTGCTCAGTTACGAGGAGGTAAGGGAACGTTGTAGATCCAGTCGGCTAGCTCTGCTTCTTGGAAATGGTTTCAGTATTGCTTGCAATGAGGTGTTCACTTATACGAGCTTGTTTGAGGCAGCTGTCAGGGCTGGTCTAAGCAGTCGAGCACAGGAAATCTTTGAACGCCTCGGGACCAATAATTTTGAAGGCGTAATGCGCCTATTGGAGTTGTCACATTGGGTCGCCTGCAAATATGGTTTAGTTCAATCAAGGCATTCTGAGATGCTCGCTGATTTGGAAGCTATCAAACGGGCGTTGATTGAAGCGATTGGTGGATCTCATCTGGCGCATCCAGGCGAGATATGGGTAGAGCGTAAGGAAAGGGCAGTGGATTTTCTTCGCCCATACAATGACGTTTTTACGACCAATTACGATCTTCTTCTGTATTGGATTACTATGAACGGTAATCCACCTCTCTTTGATGATGGATTTCGCAACGATCCAGACGATCATTGTCGGTTGGTGTTTTCTTTCTATTCAGGCAATCGGAAAATGTTTTATCTCCATGGGGCGTTACATCTTTACCTTGAAGAGGGTCGTCTTTGTAAGCATCGGTCAGGGACAGATGGACTATGTCTTACAGACTTAATCCGTCAGAGCCTTAATCATGGACAGTATCCGTTATTTGTTGCTGAAGCGTCGGCGGTAAATAAGCTTCGTCAAATCAATGCGAGTACTTATTTGTCCCAATGTCTGACAAGCTTCAGAAGCTTGACGGGAAACCTTGTTATTCTTGGGCATAGCCTCGGGGAGACAGATGGCCACATCCTAGATGCTATCGTTCGGAATCGGCGTCTTTCGAATCTGTATGTTGGTCTTCATGGGGATCCTGAATCATTCTCAAACCAAGCCACACAAACAGTCGCTCGAAGGTTGCATGATCAACGAGCGCAGTTAGCTCAACACAACCCTCTTGAGATTTGTTTCTATGACAGCGAATCAGCGGGGGTGTGGGATGAGAGGGATTAGTCGAGGTATTTGGGATTAATTAAAGGGGTCGGGAGTCGTTTCTTCCTGTGAGCCCCAAGCCACAGGGACATTCTTCTGGTTCGTTATTGGCCACGCGGTCTCGCGCATCGTCCGCATCCACTTTCCCTCCCCACCACGCCGCTGATGGTTCCATCCAATCTTTCGTCTCTCCCAAAATTGATCCTTCGCGGACTGCCTGTTATCCTCAATCGTGATGGTGTGCCGGGCGGTGCTCACCCCCTCAGGGAGGACCTCATGAAGGCGATGACTCCAGCAATGCTCTTAAAGGCGTTGACCATGTTTCGAGGGTTCACACAGACGGCGGCGGAGTATCTCAGGGACAAAGAGCGGCTGCGTGATCTGTTGGCCGCGGCAGTGTCGATTGCGCAGGGCCGCGGTGGCAAGCTGTTCAACGACCTTCAATTATCGGTGCGGCTGCTGAAAGCCTCCGTGAGCGGGGCCTATACAGGCTTTTCGGTTCACAAGCTCGTGACCATCGTGGCGGCGATTCTGTATCTCATCAGTCCGCTCGATGTGATCCCGGACTTCATTCCGGTGGTCGGTTGTGCAGACGATGCGGGGGTGATTACCTGGGTGCTAAATAGCATTGCTGAAGAACTGAAAGATTTTAAGAGTTGGGAACAGGGCACGTGACCGGGAGAAGTCCTGCGACGTGAGTAGGCTTTCACAGGACATTCCCTGTTACAATGCCGACCCTCACGAAGCTGTGCTCAAGGAAAGGTCTGCGATGTCGAAGCCCTCACAACCGAATGCCGTGCTTGTCGCGATCCGCACCCCCCGCGTGACTGTGGAGGAACTGGACAGTTCGCTGCAAGAGCTCACCCGTCTGGTGACGACGCTCGGGTACCACGTCGTGGGCCGTGTGATGCAGAAGCGGAGTTCCGATAAATATGCGGCGGTTCTGGGACAGGGCAAACTGGCCGAATTGGCTCGATGGACCGGCGGGTCAGGGAAAATCGAATCGGCGTTTGAGCGGCCGAAGCACAAAGCGGCGTCGAAGTTCGAGGCGGAGGATCCGGACATCACGGAAGAATCAGACGACGACGAATCGGACGATACCATCGAGGCTGCTCCCGGCCCTGGCGAACAGGCGCAGATCGTCATTGTGGACTGTGACCTGTCGCCGTCCCAATTGAAAAACCTGGAACGTGCCGCCGGCGTGCCGGTGCTGGATCGGACCGGGGTCATCATCGAGATTTTCAGCCGGCACGCGCGAACGAGAGCGGCCCGGCTGCAGGTGGAGATTGCGCGGCTCAATTATCTCGCGCCACGGTTGCGGGAATCAGGCGGCGGCAGCGAGCGGCAGGGCGGGGGAGTCGGCGGCAAAGGAGCCGGAGAGACGAGTCTGGAGCTGGATAAGCGCAGAATCCGCGATCGCCTGAAAGAACTCCGGACGGAATTGGCGGCGATCGGGGATGAGCATCAGACGCGCCGCGCGAGGCGGGAACACGAATTGACGGTTGCGCTGGTGGGGTACACCAATGCCGGGAAATCCTCGCTCATGCGTGCGATGACGGGCAGCGAGGTGCTCGTGGCCGACAAGCTGTTCGCCACGCTCGATACCACGATCCGGCCCTTGTATCCTGAGACGCGTCCGAAAGTCCTCCTGTCCGATACGGTGGGATTCATCAAGAAGCTCCCGCATGACCTGGTGGCTTCGTTCAAGTCGACCCTGGATGAAGCGGCTTCTGCCTCGCTCCTGCTGTTTGTCGTCGATGCCTCCGATCCCTCCTTTCGCTCCCAACTCGACGTCACGCGGAAGGTGTTGGCCGAAGTCGGCGCCACGGAGGTGCCCAGCCTGTTGGTGTTGAATAAGCGCGATCGTCTCAGCCCGGACGAGCTTGCGGCCCTGAAGTCGGAATATCCCGACGCCATTGTGCTGTCCACGAGAAACAAGGACGATCTGCAGGCGCTCCGTGAGCGCATCATGGGGTACTTTGAGAGCGATATGCTCGATGAGGAATTGCGTATTCCGTTCACCGCTCAAAAGCTCGTTGCGGAGATCCGCGCCCGGATGCGAATCTTGTCCGAAAACTATGATGCCGAGGGGCTCACGCTACGGGTACGGTCCACTCCTGAGAACCTGGCGGCGATGAAAAAGAAGCTCGAACGATGAGGGGTTGGCAAGGAGCCACAATTATATGAAGCGACAGGAACTGGAAGAAAAACTCCCCACGATGACGCAGGCTCAACTCGTCGACACGGTGAAGACCTGCCTCGACATGATCGAGCGGTTGGAGAATGACTTGTCCGCCGGGACGCGGAAGCTCGAAGAACTGTCGGCGCTGGTCAAAAAGTTGTCTGACACCAATCACGCCGGCTGACGCCATATCTGGCTCCCTCCATCGCGCTGCTCTCACGCTCACGAAAAATATGCCAGTGCATTTCTAGGGCTTTGCCTAACTCCCATGTTGAGTGGGGTGCGATAAAGTGAGGTCATAAGAATTTGCAATGGAAATATTATGCACGCATGACGGAAACGTTATGAACGCCTGATATAAAAATTGTAAATTCTTGGAAGCTCCGTCTTCGAAAGAGGGCGGAGCTTTTTTCTTCCTTCTCATCTTTTTAACTGGATCTCACACCATGGCGAATCACGCGACAGATACTCAACAGCGCTCCTTGTTGCAGCTGCGTTCCTGCGGCCAGAGTTATTGGCTCGATAATCTCACCCGCGATATGATCCGCGACGGCGAACTCAAGCGGCGCGTGACGGAAGAAGGCTTGAGCGGCGTGACCTCGAACCCTTCGACCTTTCAGAAAGCCATCACCGGCAGCCCTGCCTATGACGACCAGATACGAACGCTCGTGACGGACCACCTGTCGGACCGCGAAATCTTTCAGGCGGTGATGGTGGAAGACGTGCAGCAGGCCTGCGATATCCTGTTGCCGGTGTATCGGGACACGGATCGGCTGGACGGGTACGTGAGTCTGGAAGTCTCACCGCACCATGCGCACGATGCGGCTCGCACCATTGAAGAAGCTCGTCGGCTGCATGGCCTCGTGAATCGACCGAACCTCATGATTAAGGTGCCGGGTACGTCGGTCTGCGTGCCTGCCATTGAAACCTTGCTCTATGAAGGACTGAACATCAACATTACGCTGCTGTTTTCTATTGAGCATTACCAGGCGGTTGCCGAGGCCTATCTCCGCGCGCTCGAACGGCGCGTTGGCGAGGACAAACCGGTGGACGGCCTCGCCTCCGTTGCCAGCTTCTTCGTGAGCCGGGTGGATACGCTGGTGGATCAGCTGCTGACCCATCGTCGGGATCCGGACGGACCGGATTCGGACGGGTTGCCGAATGAGTTAATGGGGCAGATCGCGGTGGCCAATGCGCGGGTCGCCTATAAATACTTCAACCAGATATTTGCCGGAGAGCGTTGGTCGAAACTGGTCAGGCGCGGGGCGCGCGTGCAACGCGTCTTGTGGGCGAGTACCGGCCGCAAGAATCCGGCTTACAGAGACGTGGGGTACATCGAGCCGCTGGTCGGGCGCGACACCGTGAATACGATGCCGGAGGGCACGATCCGCGCCTTTGCCGATCATGGGCGAGTGTTGGCCGATACAGTGGAAGCCAACGTCGACGATGCGCTCGAGACTCTGCGTAGGCTCGAACATCTCGGCATCGACTATCGTTGCGCCACCGTGCAACTCGAAAATGAGGGCATTCAGCAGTTCATCGAGGCCTATGATGGCTGTGTGAAAGCCGTAAAGCAGAAGCGCGAGCAGCTTCAGTCATCCGCCTAATGCCTTACTTCTTGCGCGGATCGATCCAACTATCCCTCTGGCACGTTGTCATGAGCGGT
>CAADGJ010000343.1 GCA_900696505.1 uncultured Nitrosospira sp. | reverse complement strand
TCGGGAATCTGCTCGTGTTGGCGCTGTATCGCATGTACCAGGAACAAGGCGCCGCATTCGTACCCAAGTATCTGGACCTCCTGGCGGCCGGGGGGTCGAAAGCACCGCAGGCGATCCTGGCTCAGGTGGGTGTGGATATGAACTCCCACGCGTTCTGGCAATCCGGCTTCGATGCGATTTCAGGAATGGTCGATCAGCTGGAAGAGACCATGACATGAGCGACAGGCAGGAGCGCCGGGTCTAACAAAGACGCGTCCGGGATCACATTGGAAAGGCTGCCGACAACCCGCCGGCAAGGAGAGTCAAATGCGTTCGGAAGATTTGTCCATCTCGACCGGATGCCCCAGAATCTCTCGTTCCGCTTCCAACCAGTCGCGGAGATGATAGCCGTCCAGGCATCCCCGCTGTTCGTACAGCTCGTGCGCCCTGGCTGCAATCCGCACTTGAATATCCTGCACAGGTCCAGGCTGCTTCTCCGACACAGCTGGTTTTGCAGCCTGCTTTGTCGTGCGTGTGGCGGCTTTTTTCGGGGCGGTCTTCTTTTTCATACCTTGTTCCCTCATGTCCTGTCGCCAAACGGTGCGCTCGACATTTCGTGAGGCCACTCGTCGGCAATCCCTGTTCGCACCATAACATATTCCGCACAGTTCCTGTACCGCAGCACCACCTTGCCTTCCCGGCTGAGCCGATCCACGGTGAGGAATAGTTGATTCGCTGTGAACGCCGGCACATGACGGAATAATTCCTCCATCGAACATATCCGGCAGCGCTGCAAATAGGCCCACACCGCGGAGTCTACATCGTAGCCGTCATTCCGGTCGGTTCCATCATTCATTGTTTCGCCTCCCTCGACTATTCGTCGTGTATGAGGATTACGCAGGCCAGTCCCTGGCTGAGACCATCGTACGAGACACCTTAGATTGCGGGCACCGCTATGGCATCTCATCCGCCCGTTTGTCGATCTGATCTGCAGCAGCTCGCAGTTGTCGGGCAAGAGCCCGCCGCTGCTGGATCAACCGCGCATCCGTCGGCACGGGGTGCTGGAGCAATACTTCAGCTTCGACCTCATGGCGATCGGCGAATGTCCGCAGCTCCTGCGCGTCTTCCTGCCACTGGAGACGGTTTTCCGATGGCCCTCGCGTCATCCCCGTCACCGAAGCATCGGACAAGGCGGGGAAGGGTTCCCGAACCGACGTGGCCACACATCCGGCGAGTGTACTCCATGCAAGAATGACACATGCGTGTGAGAGCAGAGTCTTCATGATGAGCCTCCTCTGTACCGTCAGTCATCGCGTCACGGGACCATGAGCGAAGCAAGATATGATCCTGCAGGTGAAAGGCCAGGCAGCGTCAAACAAACCGTGATTGCTCTGTCTCAGATCTCTATGGAGGGAGGGTTCATCACAGAGGACGGATACCCGTATCCAGATTTCGCACCGCTCGGCCCGTGCGCTATCGCGCCATCTGGATGCCGGAATGACAGAGTGACCCATTTGGTAAGGATGAACGCCTAGGGATGCGCCAGGCACGCCAGGTTGCCAGCGCGCCGGGACATCTACGCATCATCGAATGAAAGGGATTGAGATTACGACGCCTTGGTAGCGATCCGGTCCGAGGCCTGCTCGCTTTCGGGCAGTGAGAGCGACTCATGCAAGGCTTGCAATAACATGTGCGGAGAAAAGGGTTTCGAAACCAGGATGCGCGCGCCCTGCTGTTTGAGAGAGGCGGGGAGCTCCAGCAACTCCGCGGAGAGCAATACCACCGGGATGTCAGGCCACATGAGGCGGCAGAGCAGGAGAAATTGCTCCCCGTCCAGGCGAGGCATGTGAAAATCAGAAATGACGGCATCGAAGCGCCGCTTCTTCATCTCGCCCAACCCCTCGACGCCATCGACGGCCGCATGAACGGTATACCCTGCTTGCTCCAGCACGATCGCAACCAGCCGTCGCACACTTTCTTCATCATCCGCGATCAGCACGCGCTTCCCATAGCCCTCCATGGCGCCTCCTTCCTCCGGTGCATCGCAACAGTTCACATCCCCCCACCTGTCGCACTGACGGACAGCCGGTTCATTCCTTTTGCCGCCCGCGGATCTCCTCACTCCAGACACCCCTTCGTTGCGGACCCGGCCTGGTGCGGCGCCCCAGACGCCCGGAAATGCCACGAGCCAACCGGATCAACGCATCTTCCAGATTGCCGCAATTGAGACAGCGGACGACCGGCACCCAGGTATGGCTCACGCCCTCGCTTGGATTGAACAGCGTCTCGTCCACCATCAAGCCCTGACATCGGCTGCATGCCATCCGTGGCCTCCTTCGATCAATGAGCGTCCCGAAACGATCTAGCGACCCCGCCCCATCAACTCCTGCTCTGTGCGCATGAGACTCTCAGGAGTTGGCCTCGTCCCGCGATCCTGATCTGGATTGATCAGAATCGGCACGCGCAACTGATCCGGCAGCAGCACCATTTTCGCGTTGGGGCTGTCATAGAGTTTGTATTGCAGATATTCAGGTGTCAGGGTTTTCGTGATCGTTTGCTGTGCATTCGCCTGGCCAAGCGCTCGAATCTTCAGCCCCTCCGCTTCGCCCTCCGATCGGATTCGAATGGCATCACCCTCGCCTCGCGCACGCCGCCTGGCGATCTCCGCTTCCTTCTCCGCGATGACGAGTTCGAATTCCTTTTGTTCTTTTTCCTGCTCCTTCGCTTGCTTGCGCTCTACGGCCTCCAGCACGATCTTGGCTAACTCGATATCAGCGAGCGCCACGCTGTGCACTTCCAGGTGACGGCCCTTGAGTTTCTCCACCACAACTGCCTGCACTTTACTGGCGATTTCCGCGCTCATTTCCGGGACCGCGACCATCGGATAGTTCGACACGACGCTACGCACCGCGGCCAGCAGTTCCGGTCGAACGACCCTCGGATAAAAATCCGGGCCGATCTCCTGCGCGAGGAAATACACTTCTTCGGCAATCGG
>CAADGJ010000342.1 GCA_900696505.1 uncultured Nitrosospira sp. | reverse complement strand
CTGCCAAACTTCATGGTGTTTTCACGGTCGGGAGCCGTTCCTTTTCTCCAAGCGGCGCAAGTTGATACACAGTTTCCCCTTTTCGCACATAGCCCAACCGCTCGCGAGCCAGCTCCTCGATGCGAGTCGAGTCATACTGCACGCGGTCCAGGTCCGCGCGCAGTTCGCCATTCAACCGCTGCAAATCAGCCAGCTCGTGATCCAACTGTTCCGCATGCTCACGCAAATGCAGATATCGGGAAATACCCATTTCCCCGAACAACAGCGCGCCCATCATCAGGAACAGCGCACCGAGCCCTACCCACTTCCCGGCAGAAAAGAGCTTCCGCTGCCAATCCAACCAGTCGCGACCACGGTTCGGCTTAATGATCACAGTCGTTAGGTCCTCGAGGGAACAGCCGTGCGGCCCCGATAGACAGCCGCAGCACCCAGCTCATCCTCAATGCGAAGAAGTTGATTGTATTTGGCGACGCGATCCGTTCTGGATAGCGAGCCCGTTTTGATCAATCCGCTATTGGTCGCCACCGCCACGTCCGCGATCGTCGTGTCTTCCGTTTCGCCCGAGCGATGCGAAATGATGGCCGTGTAGCCCGACCGCTTGGCCAGTTCGATGGCATCCAACGTCTCCGTCAAGGTGCCGATCTGGTTGAGCTTGATCAGGATAGAGTTGCCGATCCCCTCGGCGATGCCTTTGGCAAAGATTTCGACATTGGTCACAAAAATATCGTCGCCGACCAGCTGCACGCGCCTGCCGAGTTTTTCCGTCAGAATCTTCCACCCCTTCCAATCCAATTCACTCAAACCGTCTTCGATCGAAAGGATGGGATAGCGGTCCAACAACTTGCCGTAATAGGAGACCATTTCCTCGGAAGACCGCTCGGGATTCTTCTCCGCTTCCAACCGATAGCGTCCCTTTTCATAGAGTTCACTCGCGGCACAATCCAAGGCCAGCGCAATGTCCTGGCCTGGACGATACCCGGCCGCTTCAATCGCTTCCATGATCAAGGCCAATGCCTCTTCGTTCGATTGCAGATCCGGTGCGAAGCCCCCCTCATCCCCCACCGCCGTGTTCAATCCCTTTTTCTTGAGAAGGGACTTCAGCGTGTGGAACACTTCCGTTGCCATGCGCAACGCGTCGCTGAAACGAGGCGCGCCCACCGGCATGATCATGAATTCCTGCAGGTCCAACCGATTGTCGGCATGCGCGCCACCGTTGATGATATTCATGAGCGGTACCGGCAACACCCGCGCGTTCGTCCCGCCGAGATAGCGATACAAGGGTTGCCCGGTTTCATTCGCGGCAGCCTTGGCCACGGCCAGGGACACGCCGAGAATGGCATTCGCACCGAGTTTCCCCTTGGTCTTCGTGCCGTCCAGGGCGATCATTTCGTGATCGACGGCGGCCTGATCCAACGCTTCCATTCCCACCAACCGCGGCGCAATGGCTTTGCTCACGTTCGCAACCGCCTTGGACACGCCCTTTCCCATCCAACGCTTCTTGTCGCCATCCCGCAACTCGATCGCTTCCTTTTCACCCGTCGAGGCTCCCGAGGGCACCGCCGCCCGCCCATGCGCCCCGCTTTCCAACAGCACTTCGACTTCGACCGTGGGGTTGCCTCGTGAATCAATAATCTGCCGCGCCTTCACGTTCCTGATTCCGCTCATGCTCGTTGTCTCCTCCAGGTACTCGCACTCAACAATGACTGCTGTCGTTTCATTTCCCGCTACCTGATCCCAGCCTTAGCCCAAGGTTTTTTTCAACAACTCATTCACTTTGCCGGGATTGGCCTTCCCGCCGGATGCCTTCATCACCTGTCCCACGAGAAAGCCCAGCACCTGCTGCTTGCCTTCCTTAAATTGCGCCACCTGAGCAGGGTTTTTCTTCAAGACTTCATCAATGATTGACACCAAGGCCCCTTCGTCAGATACCTGCGTAAGCCCCTTGTCCTGGACGATCTGCGCCGGCGGTTTGCCAGAGGCATACATCTCCGGGAAGATGTCCCTGGCCACCTTTAAACTCACAGCGCCTTGATCGACCATCGTGAGCAATTCGACCAGCCGTTCCGGCGTCACGGGTGAGGCATCAGCCTGAATGCCGGCATGATTCAATTCACGCAACAGCTCGCCCATCACCCAATTGCTGACCGTCTTGGGATGGGGATACAGCTTGACGCACGCATCAAAATACACAGAAAGGGCTTTGCTGGATGTCAGAATCCCCGCGTCGTATTCAGGGATGCCATACTCCGCGACAAAGCGTTGTTGCTTCGTCGAGGCCAACTCCGGCAATCCCTCGCGCAACTGCTCGATCCAATCAGCCGCAATCTCCAGCGGAACCAGATCCGGGTCTGGAAAATACCGGTAGTCATGCGCTTCCTCTTTGCTGCGCATCACCGCCGTTTCACCGCGCTCGTGATTCCAAAGCCGGGTTTCCTGATAGATCTTGCCCCCCTCGTTCAGCACCTTGGTCTGCCGCTTGATTTCGTAATCCACCGCGTCTTTCACGAACTTGAAGGAATTGATGTTCTTCAACTCCACCTTCGTGCCGAACGCCTTCTGGCCGACCGGCCGCAAAGAGAGATTCGGTTCGCAGCGAAAGCTGCCTTCCTCCATGTTCCCATCGCACACGTCGAGATACATCAAGAGTTCACGCAGCGCTTTGAGATACGCCACGACTTCTTCGGAGGAACTCAGGTCCGGTTCGGTCACGATCTCGAGCAGCGGCGTCCCGGCGCGGTTGAGATCGACCAGGCTCATGCCACTGCCGGCTTCATGCAGATTCTTTCCGGCATCCTCTTCCAAATGAGCACGCCGGATCCGTACGCGTTTCCGGGTCCCGCCGGCAGCGATTTCGATCCACCCATGCTCACAAATCGGCGCTTCGTATTGAGAAATCTGATAGCCCTTGGGCAAATCGGGATAAAAATAGTTTTTCCGGGCGAAGCGATTGTGCACGCCGATCGTCCCGTTCATCGCCAATCCGGCGCGCACCGCCATCTCCACGGCTGCCTCGTTGATCACCGGCAGGCTTCCGGGCAACCCCAGGCAGACAGGGCATGTCTGGGAATTGGCGGTTCGGCCAAACGTAGTCCCGCACGGGCAGAATAGCTTGGACTGCGTGCGCAACTGCGCATGCACCTCCACACCGATGACGACTTCGTACGCTGCGCTCAACCCTGCTCTCCCTTGCTGAACTGCTCGCGCTCCCGCCTCATGGCTTCGCGCCCTGCATCAAAGGCCTCCCGCAAGACGGATTTCTTCGATTCGATAAAATCGCGTCCCTCTTCGACGGCGCCTTCAAACCGTTCGCCCGCCTCGCCGACCAAATCCCGCAACCCG
>CAADGJ010000341.1 GCA_900696505.1 uncultured Nitrosospira sp. | reverse complement strand
GGCTGCTGAGGAGTCCTGGACGAGACGGCCGGTTGCTGATCGTGTCGCGGTGATGCGGAAGGCGGCCTCACTGATGCGGGATCAACGATGGGACCTGGCGGCCTGGGAGGTGTTCGAAGAAGGCAAGCCCTGGCGGGAGGCCGATGCCGATGTAGCGGAGGCGATCGATTTTCTGGAGTATTACGCTGGCGAAATGGCACGGCTCGGTCCCCCGCCTCGTTTGGGCCGGTATCCCGGTGAGCTCAACGAGGTGTTGTGGAACTCGCGCGGCGTCACGGTGGGCATCGCGCCGTGGAATTTTCCCCTGGCGATCCCGACCGGCATGGTGGCGGCGGCGTTGGTTGCAGGCAACCCAGTTCTGTTCAAGCCGTCTGAGCGGTCCTCGGCCATGGGGTACCAGCTGGCGCGTATTCTGTTGGATGCCGGGGTGCCGAAGGGCCTGTTGCAATACGTTCCGGGAGGACCGGAGCTCGGCCGTGAATTGGTGGTCTCGGCAGCGGTAAGAACGATTGCCTTTACCGGATCGAAGGACGTGGGGCTGGGCATCATGCAGGCCGCGGGAGTCCAGCAACCGGGACAACGGTTCGTGAAGCGGGTCATCGCTGAGATGGGCGGGAAAAACGCGGTCATCGTCGATGAGACGGCGGATCTCGATGAGGCCGTGACAGGCGTGGTGCAATCGTTTAGCGGATATGCTGGACAGAAATGTTCGGCCTGTTCGCGCGTGATTGTCGTCGACTCGATTCACGATGCGTTTCTCGAACGCCTCGCCGATGCGGTGATGAGTCTCCGTGTCGGTCCGGCAGATGATCCCGCAACCCAAGTGGGCCCGGTGATCGATGCGCGCGCGAAACAACGCATTCTGGACTATCTCGAAATCGGGCGGCGTGAAGGTCGGGTGCTGGTGGATCGGTCGGCGGAAGGCCCCGGATATTCGGTCGGGCCGGTAGTGATCGCGGATATCGAACCGGTGCACCGGTTGGCGCAGGAAGAAATTTTCGGTCCGATCCTGGCCGTGATGCGCGTCGCCTCGTTCGAGCAGGCATTGGAATACGCTAATGGCACGGCCTACGCGCTGACCGGCGGCCTCTATTCGCGGAGTCCCCGGCACATCGCGCGTGCCCGGGAGGCGTTCGATGTCTGGAATCTGTACATCAACCGCCCGATTACGGGCGCCTTGGTCAGCCGACAGCCATTCGGCGGGCACCGGTTATCGGGCGTAGGCGCGAAGGCCGGAGGCGAAGAGTACCTGAAACAATTTCTGATTGCTCGTGTCGTAAGCGAGCAAACCCTCCGGCGCGGATTCGTGCCGACCCTGTAGCCCCGGCGCCGACTTCACGCTGACCTCTTCCAGCTCTTCCGTGATGTCGGTGATGTTTCCGCGGTCATCCTTCAGCGCGGCCAATTCCTGGCGTTCGATATACTTGACCAGTCCCACGCCTTTGGCGAACCAGGCTGTCATTACATCCGTGCCGACCGCCGTCCGATCCACAGAGGATAGCCGGATCTTCAGGGTCATCTTCGCTTCCACGCGTACGGCATCAGGATAGGTGCCGGCGGGGACGGTGATCGATTCCTGGCCCAACACCGTTGACAGCCCCTCGACGTCGACTTTTTCGTTGGTGCCATCCCCGTCGATATCGCTGCCAAAATCGATGTCGGTCCGATTGAACTGCTGAAACGATTGCGCCACTTTCATCGGGAAGCGGATGATCTGGTAGGGCGTCAACTGCTTCTCCAGCGGCGTGCCCGGTTCGGATCCATAGTAGACCACGCCGGCGGCATCGCGCCGGTAGAAGCTGTCGGAGGGACCGTGGTTACCGGGATTGGTGTCATGGAACACGGTGACGACCAGGCCGCCCTTCAGAGTACGCGTGCCGGTGACCGAGGAGACGTTGCTGAAATACTTATTCTCGATCGTTTGCAGCGGCCCTTCAGAAATCTGGCCACGATATTGCCAGCGCGTGCCGATGGTGTCGGGAAAATAGTCTGCGGATTGGGCGATGGCCTGCCCTGCTTCGGTGGCGGAGGCCGTATCGTGCCCCACGAGGATGGCCGCGGATCCAAGAATGCCTACTGCAATCAGGGTTGAGCGAAACAGGTTCTGAACCATTCCGGCTGTCCTCCAAGTCAAAAAATCACGGTACCATACCAGGACTTCCGCGGCAAGCTGGCTGCTGCCTTGCCTTCTCCCCGCGCGGCTCGCATAATCGCTCGCCGTGCAACCAGAATCACAGACATCTGCGTCGTCTCCTCGCGAACTCCGAACCGTCCTGGTTACCGGAGGGTCCGGTGGTATCGGCCGCGCTCTTTGCCTGGCCTTTGCCCGCGCCGGCTTTTGGGTCGGCGTACACTATGGTCGCCACCAAGAAGCAGCCGAGGAAACGTTGCGCGAGCTTTCCACAGACGGAGGAGCGGGCGCCATCTACCAGGCGGATATACGGTCAGGTCTGGAGATTCAGGCGATGATCGATGCTGTGCTGGATCGGCAAGACCGCCTCGACGTGCTGGTGTGCAATGCCGGCGTCGCGTCCAGCCATCTCGTGCTCCGTTGCCCGGAAGACGAGTGGTTGCGCATCATCGATACGAATCTCACGGGAACCTATCGGTGCCTCACGGCTGTGGCCCCGCTGATGATCAAGCAGGGTGGCGGATCCATCATCGTGGTCGGGTCCTATGCCGGATTGCATGGAGCGAGCGGTCAAGCCGCCTACGCGGCTTCGAAGGCCGGGCTTGTCGGGCTCGTGCAGACAGCTGCACGCGAGTGGGGGCCGCACAATATCCGCGTGAATCTCGTCTGCCCGGGGTGGCAGCCCACCGCGCTGGCGGGTGATGCCTTTCCTGCCACGGAACAGCTGAGTGATCATGTGCTGGGCCGTCTGTCGAATTTGGAGGATGTGAGTCGAACCATTTGTCACCTCGCACAGCTTCCGGACATGTCGGGACAAATCGTGAATCTGGACAGCCGGATTCTGTAATCGATCATGGAGACGGAATAGGCATGATACGGACGACGGGCGTGTTTGTGACAGGTACCGACACGGGTGTCGGCAAAACGCTCGTGGCTGCGGCGCTGGTCAGCAGGCTCGTGCAGATGGGCCGTTCAGTGGGCGTCATGAAACCGGTCGAAACCGGTGTGGATGCAGCCTCGTCGGATCGCACCGACGC
>CAADGJ010000340.1 GCA_900696505.1 uncultured Nitrosospira sp. | reverse complement strand
TGGCATGTGGACTTCTGTCGAACCCCGTCCTGCTCTGGCCGACCTCCGGGGCACAGGCCGAATCATTCAACGCGAAACCCGGCGCCTGGGAGATGACTTTCACCACTCAATCCAGCGGCATGCTCGTCCCACCGGATGTTCTGGCAAAAATGCCGCCTGAACAACGTGCCAAAGTCGAACAATCCATGCAGGCACGTTCCGGCAAACCGAAGACCCATTCCGTCAAAACCTGCCTGACCAAAGAGGACCTGGACCAGAATCGCATCATCAAAGAAAATGATGATGATGAGCCAGGCTGTAAAACCTCGGTGGTGTCGAAATCATCCGCGAAACTCGTCCTTGAACGAACGTGTCCTGCTCCTCAGGCCTCAACGTCCCGGATGAGCGTGGAAGCCCAGACGGCAGAGTTGCTCGTGGGAAGCATGGACACCGACCGTCCCCGTGCCGGCAAAGTTCACATCGACTTCAAGAGCCGCTGGCTCGGAGCCAATTGCGCTGGTATTGCCGAGTAACGACCGTCCACATGAGCCATGAGGCACCTTGCCACTAGGCCTTCCAGAAGATTGACTTCGCCCTGACAGGTCGGTACGATCACCAACGACAGCTAGGGGTGCCATCCGGCTGAGAGCCCGAGCGATCGGGCGACCCTCACAACCTGACCTGGGTAATACCAGCGTAGGGAAGCGACCGGTTCACTGGCTTCGAGATCGCTTCAAGCCGCACCCAAGCTGGATGCGGCTTTTTTTATTTTGGCCATCAGACCGCTCACCTTCGACGAAAGGAATTCCGCCATGAGCGAGGCCCATACACAGAACGGTTCCAGCAACGGACACGGCGCCAAACCCTCGACGGCGCGCCTGACCACCACCCCATTCGCGGCCTCGCGCAAGGTGCATGTCGAAGGGTCCCAACCCGGCGTTCGCGTGCCGATGCGTGAAATCAGCCTTACACCGACGCACTCCACCAACGGCAATGGCGGCACGCCCAACCAACCGGTGACCGTGTACGACACCTCCGGCCCCTATACCGATCCGAATGTCACGATCGATGTCCGCGCCGGGTTACCGCCCTTGCGCCGAATGTGGATCGAAGCCCGGCAGGATACGGAAGAACTCCCGCAAGTGACGTCGCAATACGGCCGTCAACGGGCGGCTGATCCGAAGCTCGCGGACCTGCGCTTCACGCACATCCGCAAACCGCTCCGCGCGAAGGCCGGACGGAACGTCAGCCAGATGCACTACGCGAAGAAAGGCATCATCACGCCGGAGATGGAGTTCATTGCGATCCGGGAGAACCAAGCCCGGGCCCGCGCGAAGGACTTGATGGCGTCGAGCAACGGGCATGGCGGGGGTGTCTCACAACATCCAGGCCAAGCCTGGGGCGCTCGAATCCCGAGCCTCATCACCCCCGAGTTCGTGCGGGATGAAGTCGCCCGTGGCCGCGCTATCATTCCCAACAATATCAATCACCCGGAATCCGAGCCCATGATCATCGGCCGGAACTTCCTTGTGAAGATCAACAGCAACATCGGCAACTCCGCCGTCGCCTCTTCGATCGAAGAAGAAGTCGAGAAGATGATCTGGTCGATCCGCTGGGGCGCCGACACGGTGATGGACCTCTCCACCGGCAAAAACATTCACGAGACGCGGGAATGGATCATCCGCAATTCGCCCGTGCCGATCGGGACCGTGCCGATTTACCAGGCGCTCGAGAAGGTCAACGGGAAGGCCGAAGACCTGACCTGGGAAATTTTCCGCGATACCCTCATCGAGCAGGCCGAGCAAGGAGTGGACTATTTCACCATTCACGCCGGAGTCCTGCTGCGCTACGTGCCGATGACGGCGAAACGCATGACCGGCATCGTCTCTCGCGGCGGCTCCATCCATGCGAAATGGTGCCTCTCGCACCACCAGGAGAACTTCGCCTATACGCACTTCGAAGAAATCTGCGAGATCATGAAAGCCTACGACGTGGCGTTCAGCCTCGGCGACGGGTTGCGTCCCGGCTCCATCGCGGATGCCAATGACGAAGCACAGTTCGCCGAATTGGAGACCCTTGGCGAACTGACCAAGATCGCCTGGAACCACGATGTGCAGGTGATGATCGAAGGCCCGGGCCATGTGCCGATGCATATGATTCAAGAGAACATGGAGAAGCAGCTGAAAGAATGCCAGGAAGCGCCCTTCTATACACTCGGGCCGCTAACCACCGATATCGCGCCGGGGTACGACCACATCACCTCCGGTATCGGCGCCGCGATGATCGGGTGGTACGGCTGCGCCATGCTCTGCTATGTGACGCCGAAGGAACATTTGGGATTGCCGACCAAAGAAGACGTAAAGGTCGGTGTCGTCACCTATAAGATTGCCGCGCATGCGGCGGACCTCGCCAAAGGCCATCCCGGCGCGCAAGCCCGGGACAACGCCCTGTCGAAGGCCCGGTTTGAATTCCGTTGGGAAGACCAGTTCAACCTTGCGCTCGATCCGGAGACGGCCCGCTCGTACCACGATGCCACGCTGCCGGACAATGCGGCGAAGGTCGCCCATTTCTGCAGCATGTGCGGGCCGCATTTCTGCTCCATGAAAATCACGCAGGATGTTCGCGACTATGCGGCGCAGAAACAACTGGAGGAGCAGCAGGCCATCCAGATCGGCATGAAGGAAAAATCAGAAGAATTCAAAAAGGCCGGTTCCGAAATTTACCTGTAAGGCTGATCAACATGACTATCCGGCAAGGCCGCAGGCGAACTCAAACCGGAAGCGTACCCTCAGGGGTACGTTGAGGATTTGATGGAGCCGAGAACGAAGCCGGGAGTCATGTTCAGCAGCCGCTGAGAGGAAAAGTAGCATGGGGAAGCCAAAACCGGCACCACTACGCGAGCGCGACATCACCCGTCAGATTGCGCGGGAATATTACAACGAGTTCGATCAACTGATCGAGAGCGACGTCATCATCGTCGGTGCCGGCCCTTCCGGCTTGATCTGCGCCCACGATCTGGCCAGGATGGGGGTGAAAACTCTGGTCGTCGAACAGAGCCTGGCCTTGGGCGGAGGGTTCTGGTCCGGCGGCTACTTGATGAACAAGGCCACTATCTGCGCTCCCGCGCATAAGATCCTCAAGGAAGTGGGTGTTCCCTGCAAGCAGATCAAAGAATGCCCCGGCATGTACATGGTCGATCCTCCGCATGCGACGGGCGCGTTAATCGCGGCCGCCTATGACGCCGGCGCGAAGATCATGAACCTGACGCGGGTCGTGGACCTGATTCTGCGCCGCGAAGGGGTGCTCGAAGGAGTGGTGGTCAATAGCACCACTGCCGAGATGGCCGGACACGATATTATCCATGTTGATCCAATCGCGCTAGAGAGTAAGATTGTCGTCGACGCCACCGGACATGATGCGGTGGTGGTCAATCTGCTGCACAAGCGAGGGCTCTATCAACAGGTTCCCGGCAATGGCGCCATGTGGGTGTCGCGGTCGGAAGAAGAAGTCATGGATCGAACCGGAGAAGTTTCTCCCAATTGCTTCGTGATCGGACTGGCGGTGGCGGCAGT